>JASHYG010000029.1 GCA_030043215.1 Gammaproteobacteria bacterium | reverse complement strand
CTATCCCCGGGACATGCGCACGCTCTACGACCTTCTCGACACGCTCGACGAGGCCGCCCTCATCGAGCGGCGGCGCCTCACGGTGCCGTTCATCCGCTCCGTGCTGTCACGGCGCGCGCAGGCGTAAGGCGAGCTGAGCGACACGCCGACCGAGCGACTGAGCGAGGGACTGCTCCTCGCCGCCGAGAGGCGCGCCTCGCTCGGATCCGCCAACGTGCGACGCTCCGTAGGGCGTGCCGCCCGCCCGCGTTTCATTGAGCGCGGGCTCCGTGTAGGGGATGCCCACGATGACCATGCCGTGATGCAGGAGCGGCAGCATCATGGACAGGAGCGTCGTCTCCTGGCCGCCGTGCATCGATTGAGTGGAGGTGAATACTCCGGCCGGCTTGCCGACGAGCGCACCGGAGACCCACAGGGCCGAGGTGCCGTCGAGAAAGTGCTTGAGCGGAGCGGCCATGTTTCCGAAGCGGGTGGGGCTGCCGAGGATCAGGCCGTCGGCCGAGCGCAAGTCGTCGTGGGTCGCATACGGGGGTCCGCTCGGCGGCACGGGCCGCGCCGCACCTTCGCTTTCCGCCGCAACGGAAGGTACCGTACGCAGCTTGCCCGACGCTCCGGGAATGCTCTCGACCCCGCGGCAAACCTGGCGTGCGAGCTCCGCCGTGGAGCCGCCTCGCGAGTAGTACACGATGAGAATCTCGACCATTGAACTAAGCTAAGCTCGGCGCGGCATGATCGGCAAGATCTGTTGGGTGAGCGGCCGAGTACAGGGCGTCTATTTCCGCGGCGCGGCCGCGGCGCGCGCGCGTGAGCTCGAGGTCTCGGGCTACGCCCGGAATCTCTCCGACGGCCGTGTCGAGGTGCTCGCCTGCGGCGAGGAGGCGGCCGTGCAAGCGTTCATCGAGTGGCTGTGGATCGGCTCCTCGGCGAGCAAGGTCACGGCCGTGGAGGTGGCGGACGCGAGAGCCGACATCGATCAGCCGCCGGGCGGCTTCGTCACCGGCTGAGTCGCCTCGGAATTGCCGAGGTCATCGGCACCCGTCCACCTATCTCCCCAGCGCTCGAGCACGGCGTCCGAGTAGCCGCTCCGGCCGGCGCTGCCATTGTAGTGGGCGAGCGCCTTGCGGTAATCGTGGTGCTCCTGTTTGAGGTAGTAGCGCAGGATGGCGCATCCCATCCGCACGTTGGGGCCGATGTGCGTGAGCTCGTAGCGGCGCATGCCGAGCTGCTCGGGCCAGAAGGGCATGACCTGCATGAGCCCCACCGCTCCGGCCGAGGAGACGGCCCAGCGGTCGAAGCGGCTCTCCACGTCGATGAGGGCCATGACGAGTCCCGGCGGCAGGCGGGCTTCCCCCGGCCGGTGCGTCTCGCAGTAGACGTCTTGCAGAATGGCGACGCGCTCGCTCCGGTCGGGGACGGCGCGCCTCAAGCGCGGCTCCATGAGCCGGTACCACACCGCCGAATCGAAGCGGTCGGTGAAACACTGGGCCTCAGCGATGGCGCGCGCGACGACATCCTTGAGGCCCGGATCGCTCTGCGGGCCGGCGAGCGCGCAGCGCCATGGCAGGAGCCCGGCCGCGAGCGCGAGCGCGAGAGAGAGAGGGCCGAGGCCGGAGCGCAGCGATGTAGCCATGGTCTTCGGTACCCGGCGGCCGCGGCCGCTCGGTGCGGACTTGCGCCGCCGATCGTGTGGCAATTTCCGGGGGGCCGCTGCGATCCGCGTCACTGTTGCCGCGGTCCGCGCACCCCCCTCTTACAGTATCATTTGGCCACCCGGCGGCCGCGCGCGAGCACCGATACGACCGTGCTGACTGAGAAGCTGGAAACCGACCCCTCGGCCGAGAAGCCCCGTCCGAAGGGCATCTACCTGTTGCCCAATCTGCTCACGACGGGGTGCCTGTTCTCGGGCTTCTACGCGGTCGTTGCGGCGATCGACAAGCACTTCGCGCCCGCGGGCATGGCGGTGTTCGTCGCCATGATCTTCGATACGCTCGACGGCCGCATCGCACGCCTCACCCGCACCGAGAGCGCCTTCGGCAAGGAATACGACAGCCTCGCGGACATGGTGGCGTTCGGTCTCGCTCCCGCGATCGTCTCCTACCAGTGGGGAGTCGTGCGCATCGCCGAATACGGCCGCGCGTGGGGGCGGTTCGGCTGGCTCGCCGCGTTCTTCTACGCCGTGTGCGCCGCGATGCGGCTCGCGCGGTTCAACGCCCGCTCCGCATCGGCCGACAAGCGCTACTTCGAGGGACTGCCGAGCCCGTCTGCGGCGGCCATCGTCGCGGCGTTCATCTGGTTCTCGAGCGAGTGGCGCGAGCTCGGGCTCACGGGGCTCATCGCCGCGTTCGGCATCACGGCCGCGGCCGGTGCGCTGATGGTGAGCCGCTTCAGCTATCCGAGCTTCAAGCAGTTCGATGTCGACCGGCGCATCAAGTTCGCCTACATCCTCATCGTGCCGCTGTTTTTCGTGCTGGTCGCGGTCGATCCCCCGACGATGCTGCTGTCGATGTTCTCCATCTACGCCCTGTCGGCGCCGGTGCTGTGGGCCGCCCGGCGGCTGCGGCGAGTCTTTCGGGGCCCGCCTCCCGCGGTGAGCTGACCCCATGGATGCGCGGCAACGGGCGCTGTACCTCGACGCGCTGGGGATAGACGTGTGGCTTCCCCGCCTCGCGGGGACCGGGGATGCGGCCTCCGCGGCGAGCGGCGACGCGGAGGCGTCAGGGGCCTGGGAGGCGCTGCGCGCCGAGGTCCGCGGATGCACCCGCTGCCCGCTACACCGAACGCGCACCCAAGCCGTCTTCGGGGTGGGCGATATCCATGCGCAATGGCTGGTCGTCGGCGAGGCGCCCGGCGCCGAGGAGGACCGCCAGGGAGAGCCGTTCGTCGGCCGGGCCGGCCAGCTCCTCGATTCGATGCTGCGCGCCATCGGGCTCGCGCGGGGCGCGAACGTCTACATCGCGAACATCCTGAAATCACGGCCCCCGGGCAACCGCGACCCGAAGCCCGAGGAGGTCGTGAGCTGCCTGCCGTACCTCAAGCGCCAGATCGAGCTCATCCGGCCCCTGTTGATCCTGGCGGTGGGACGCATCGCCGCGCAGAACCTGCTCGGTGTCACCACGTCCCTCGGGAGTCTGCGCGGACGCCTGCACCACTTTGGAGAGCTGAATACCCCGCTCGTCGTGACGTATCATCCCGCCTACCTGCTGCGCACCCCCGGAGACAAGCGCAAGGCGTGGGACGACCTCAAGTTCGCCCGGAGCGTATTTCGCGAGCTCACGGCCGGCGCGAGCGCGCGGCCTTAAACCTGGGTAGATCGATGGCGACCGCTCCAGACCGGATTGCGGAACTGCGGCAAATCGAGATCCGTCCCATGACGGAGGGCGACGTGCGGGCCGTCATGGCCATCGAGCGCGCCTCGTACCAGTTTCCCTGGAGCGAGGGGATCTTTCGCGACTGCCTGCGCGTCGGATACTACAGCCGCATCGCCGCGCTCGGCGGGGAGGCGGTCGGCTACGGTATCATGAGCATGGGCGCCGGCGAGGCGCACATCCTCAACGTGTGCGTGCGCGAGAGCTGCCGCTCCCGCGGGATCGGCCGGGCCCTGCTCGAGCACCTGCTGGACCGCGCCGCAGCGACCGGCTCGACCGAGGCCTACCTCGAGGTACGCCCGTCGAACACGGCGGCCGTACGCCTCTATCAGGCGATCGGCTTCGAGCCGATCGGTGTGCGCCGCGGGTATTACCAGGCGGTCGGGGGGCGCGAGGATGCCGTCGTGCTGAGGTTCTCCCTGCGCGGCCGCATCGCTCACGACAGTTGAACGACCCAGTCAAGGACTCATGACCGACCTCGCTCGAGAAGTCCGTCGGCGACGGACGTTTGCCATCATCTCGCACCCGGACGCGGGCAAGACCACGCTCACGGAGAAGCTGCTCCTGTTCGGCGGGGCCATCCAGATGGCCGGAGCCGTGAAGGGCCGCAAGGCTGCGCGGCATGCGACCTCCGATTGGATGCGGCTCGAGCAGCAGCGCGGGATCTCCGTCACCTCCTCGGTCATGCAGTTCCCCTACCGGGACTCGATCGTGAACCTGCTCGACACCCCGGGACACGAGGATTTCTCCGAGGACACCTACCGCACGCTCACGGCCGTGGACTCGGCGCTCATGGTCATCGACGGCGCGAAAGGGGTGGAGGAGCGCACCGTGAAGCTGATGGAGGTCTGCCGGCTGCGCGCGACGCCCATCATGACCTTCATCAACAAGCTCGACCGCGACGGCCGTCCACCGATCGAGCTGCTCGATGAGATCGAGGAGGTGCTCCACATCCGCACCGCGCCGGTCACCTGGCCGATCGGCATGGGGCGCGAGCTGCGCGGCATCTATCATCTGCTCGAGGACAGGATCTACGCCTATGCGGCGGGCGAGCGGGGGCGCGTCGGCGAGAACCGCGTCATCGACGGACTCGCGAGCGCCGAGGCGCGCGGCTTCCTCGGGGAGCTCGCGGCGCCCTTCGGCGAGGAGATCGAGCTGGTGAAGGGCGCGACCGAGCCGTTCGACGCCGAGGCGTACCGCGCGGGGCGGCAGACCCCCGTCTTCTTCGGCTCCGCGGTCAACAACTTCGGCGTGGACGAGCTGCTGGCGTCGTTCGTGAAGCACGCGCCGGCGCCCCTCGGCCGCAACGCGCGGGAGCGCACGGTGGAGCCCCTCGAGCAGCCGCTCGCCGGATTCGTGTTCAAGATCCAGGCCAACATGGATCCCGGCCACCGGGACCGCATCGCGTTCCTCCGCCTGTGCTCGGGCCGGTACACGCGGGGCATGCGGCTGTACCATGCACGGCTCGGCAAGGAGGTCCGGGTCGCGGATGCGCTCACGTTCATGGCCGCGGACCGCGAGCAGGCCGAGGAGGCCTATGCCGGCGACATCATCGGCCTGCACAATCACGGCACCATCAACATCGGCGATACCTTCACGGAAGGCGAGCGCCTCACCTTCACCGGCGTGCCCGACTTCGCGCCCGAGATCTTCCGTCGCGCCGTGCTGAAGGATCCGCTCAGGATGAAAGCCCTGCAGAAGGGGCTCTCGCAGCTGTGCGAGGAGGGGGCGACGCAGCTGTTCAAGCCGCTCCGGAACAACGATCTCATTCTCGGCGCGGTGGGCCCGCTGCAGTTCGAGGTCGTCGCCTTTCGCCTGCAGGACGAATACGGCGTGCAGTGTGCCTTCGAGCCGGTCGGCGTTCACACGGTCCGATGGGTCGCGGGCGGCGACGTTGGCAAGCTCGAGGAGTTCCGGGCGAGGGCGTTCGAGCACCTGGCGCTCGACCACGGAGGGGCTCTGGTGTATCTCGCTCCCTCCCGCGTGAATCTCGAGCTCACCGTCGAGCGCTGGCCACAGATCGCTTTCCGCGAGACCCGCGAGCACTCCGCGTCCGTGGACTGATGCGCCAGCGCGCGACGGCGCGCTCGAAGTCGGCGAGCCGGTCCGGGGGCGACGGGCCGTAGCGCAGCTCTGCGTAGCTCATGAGTAGCACGCGCGCAGTCGCCGCGAGGTCGGGACGGCGCGCGGCGACCGCATCCGCATACGCGGCGGGCCCCTGCGTGCGCCTGCGCGCCACGCCGGCCCGCGCGAGCTTGAGGCAGAGCCTGCGATAAGCCCGCGCCAGCCGGTCGGGACGGGGCGGACGCGGCAAACGGCTGAACTGCCAGCCCGTCACGGCGAGCCATCCGATCAAACAGGCCGCGAGCGCCCAGCCGAGCTGCGCCGGGCGCGGCGCGGCGATGCCGAGCCGGCGCAGCAAGGTGAGCTGAGATCGCAAGTCGAATCCGATGACCTCATTGGTCCACCACGCGTTCGCTGCATCCCATGCCTGACGGACCGCCACGATCCAGCGCACATCGAGGATGAGACGCTCCGGCGCGGACACCGCATCCGGCAGGAACTCGTCGATGCCGCGCGTCAGGCGCTCCGGAGCGACGATCGCGGTGGGATCGATGCGTGTCCATCCGCGGCCCTGCAGCCAGACTTCGGCCCACGCGTGCGCGTCGGACTGGCGCACCAGCAGGTAGCCGCCGATCGGATTCCACTCGCCTCCGAGATAACCCGTGACCACCCGCGCAGGGACTCCGCCGGCGCGCATGAGCATCACGAACGCCGAGGCGAAGTGGCCGCAAAAGCCTTGCCGCGTGCCGAACAGGAAGTCGTCCACCGAGTCCGCGCCGAGCGGCGGCGGGGTCAGGGTGTATCGAAAGCCGCCGGTGCGAAAGAGCTCGAGCGTGGAGCGCACGAACGCGGCGTCGGTGCCGGCCTCGCGCCGCAGGCGCTGCCCGAGCGCGAGGGAGCGCGGATTGCGGTCGGGCGGCAGGCGCAGATCGCGCAGGCGCACGCGGGCTGTCGGCGGATCGGGGTCGCGCGCCCGGGTATCGGACACGGCGCTATAGGTGATCGGCTTCGTCACGGGCTGCGCGCCGACGAGCACGCGATCGGGAGTGAGGCGCACGAGGCCGGCCGGCGGGCCGAGCACGGTGTCGAGCGCGAGCCACCAGTGTCCCGGGCTCGGCTCGAGCGTGATGCGGTAGCGGTAGAGGCGGCTCGCCGGTGCAGCGGCTGTCGTCGTGCCGAACCACCACGGAGGTGGACGGGACCAGGTGTAGCCGTCGAAATCGTGGAGCACGGGACCGCGCCAGTAACGCTCCGCGGGCGGCGGGGGCGGGCCGTCGAACCATGCGCGAAAGGCGGGATCCGAGGATTCGCTCAAGTCGGAGATCGATCCCGGCGCGAGGGTGTCGCCGAGGCCAGTTACCGCCGAGCCCGTATTGGGCAGAGCCCAGAGCGATCCGGAAAGCCGCGGAAAGAACAGGAAGGCGAGCACGGCCAAGGGCAGGGCGATGAGAAGGCTGCGGGCCGCGAGCCTCGCGGCCGCGCGGTTGCCGAGACTGCTCTCGGGATGCGCCGCGACCGCCATGGCGGAGCAGCAGAGCCAGGCCTCGGCGGCGTAGAGCGGTGCGTAGGGCAGGGACTGACGGCTCAGACAGGCCGCGAGGAGCAAGAAGAGCGCGGTGCCGATCACGATGTACCGGTCGCGCCTCGTGCGCGCCTCGAGGAGCTTCACGGAGCCCATGGCGGCGAGCAGCGTGCTTCCCGCCTCGAGGCCGTTGAGCGTACGGAACATCGCGAGCACGGCGGCGATCATCGCGAGCGCGAGCGCTCCCTTGATGCTCCGCCCCGGCAGACGCGCGCGGCGCAGACAGGCCGCGATGGACCAGGCGACGCAGAGGCAGGCCGTCACCGTGGCCCAGAGCGGGATGCGATCCACCTGCAGGAGAACACCGCCCAGGAGCGCGGCCGCGGTCCATAGCAGCGCGCGCAGCTCCGCGCCCGGGGGTCGGGCCGGCTCGTGCGCGGATGCGCTCGCGACACGGTGATCGCGACTCACGGCGCGGTGCTCACCGCTTTCGCCGCTGAGGCCCCACCTCGGGGCGCCGTGATCCCATGCAGCGCGAGCGCCGTGAGAGCGCGGCCGTAGTGCTCCGGGCCGCGTTGCGGCGGCAGACGCGTCTCGGGCAGGACGAGCCCGTAGGTGTCGCCGCGCGCTTCGGCATCGACGATCCATCGTGCGAGCTGCTCGAGCCGCGTCTCGGTGTCGAGCCCGGCGAGCTCCTCGAAATCGAAGACACGCCGCTCAGAGCCGGAGGCGGCATACTCCTTCACGAGCAGCGGCGCGCCTCTTGCGTATGCCTTCCAGGCGATCTGGCGAGGCGAGTCCCCCTCCACGAACGCGCGCAGGCCACGCCATTCATCCTCGTCCTCTCCCTTGACCCAGGACTGCGCGCGCTCCGCGCCGGCGTGAGGGGGCACGGGCCGCCCGCCGCGCGGGCGTGGGAACACGGTGAGCGTGAGCGGCGCGTGTACCCACGTCCAGGCGCGAAACAGGCCGAACGGGTGGGTCGTCGAGATCCGCAGCCGGCCGATACGAACCAGGCCGCGTCGGGGCGCGGGCACCTCGAGCTCGATGCGCCGTGTGGAGAGCGGCAGCAGATCGGCCGTGACCCGTTGCGCCTCCGGCGCCTCGATCTCCACGCGGTAGCGGGCGAGCCGGGAGCCGTTGGCGACCGTCAAGCCGAGGAGGCCGCGCTCCCCCGCGAATGCGGGCGTGGTCAGCGCCGCGGTGATCTCCAGCGCGAGCAGGTTGCGGTGGCACTGATGCATCGCGACGAGCGCGAGCCCGCCGAGCAGGCACGTCGTGAGCAACGCGAGGCTGTTCGCGTAATTGAGCGCGGCGATGAGCATGCCGAGCACGAGCAGCCCGAACCCGAGACCCGCGCGTGTCGGCAGGATGTACAGGCGCCGCCGGACGAGCTCGAGCGGGAAGCGGTCGATGCCCTGCCGCGTCAGGATCCAGTCCGCCACCTTGCGCCGCAGGAGACTTCGCATGGCCGCTGCGACGCTCCTCTAGATGGGGACGGGGACCCGCTCCAGGAGATCGGCGGCGAGGCGCTCGCCGTCCACGGCGCCTGCCGGCTCGCGCGGCTCGAGCCGGTGCGCCGCGACGGCGGACAGCACGGCTTGCACGTCCTCCGGCAGCACGGCCTGGCGGCCGGCGAGATGAGCCCAGGCCTGCGCGGCGCGGATCAGGCCCTGGCCGGCTCGGGGGGACAGGCCGAGCTTGAGATCGGCGCGCCCGCGCGTCCGCTCGATCAGGGCCTGGACGTAGTCGAGCAGCGGGTCCGAGACGTGCACCGCACGGACGGCCTGCTGCAGGCGCAACACGGAGGCCGCATCGAGCACGGGGGTCATCTCGGACAGCAGGTCGCGGCGCTCACCCTTGCGCAGCAGCTCCCGCTCGAACCGCGCCTCCGGATAGCCGAGGGTGATGCGCATCAGAAAGCGATCGAGCTGCGATTCGGGCAGGGCAAAGGTTCCGAGCTCCTCGTGCGGGTTCTCGGTGGCCACGACGAAGAATGGATCGGGGAGGCGATAGGTCGTGAGGTCCACGCTCACCTGCCGCTCCTCCATCGCCTCGAGCAGCGCGCTCTGGGTGCGCGGGCTCGCGCGGTTGATCTCGTCGGCGAGCAGCAGCTGGGTGAAGATCGGCCCATTTCGGAAGCGGAATTGCTGGGTCGCGCGGTCGAACACCGACACACCGACGATGTCCGCCGGCAGCAGGTCGCTCGTGAATTGCACGCGCTGCCATCCGAGGCCGAGCAGGTGAGCGAGCGCATGCGCGAGAGTCGTCTTGCCGACGCCGGGGACATCCTCGATGAGTAGGTGCCCGCGCGCGAGCAGGCAGGCGAGGCACAGGCGGATCTGCCGGGGCTTGCCGAGAATGACGGTCTCGAGCGCCGCCACGGCGCGCTGCAGCGCCACCGCTTCGGCGTCGCGCGGCTGCGGCCGCCCGGGGATCGGATCCGCGCTCACGGCAGCAGGCCGCGGAGCCGGGCGAGCTGCGCTTGAAGCTCGCTCACGGCGCGCTCGAGCTCCGCCTGCCGCTCGCGCTCGGTGGCGACCACCGCGGCCGGCGCGTTGCTCACGAAGCTCTCGCTCGCGAGCTTGCCGCGGGCCTTCTCGAGATCCTGCCGCGCTCGTGCGAGGCGCTTCCCGAGCCGCTCGACCTCGGCGGAGGCGTCGATGAGCCCCTCCATCGGCACGAGGACCCTGAGCTCGCCCACGAGCTGGACGGCGGCCGGCGGAGGGGTGGCGCCCGCGGGGAGCACCGTCAAGGACCCGAGTCCTGCAAGCCGCTCGAGGGCAGCGCGGTTGCGCTCGAGAAAGGCGCGGTCCGTGGCCGAGGCAGCCTGCAGCAGGACGGGAATGCGCCTCGAGGGATTGACGTTCATCTCGCCGCGGATCTGCCGGACGGCGAGCACGACCGCCTGTACCCACCCGATCTCGCGCTCCGCCGCGTCGTCCGCGGGGAAGTCCTGCGCGCGCGGGTACGGCTGCAGCATCACCGTCGGGCCCGTGCAACCTGCGAGCGGCGCCGCCCACTGCCAGATCTCCTCGGTGATGAAAGGCGCGAGCGGATGCAGCGCCCGCTGCAGAGCCTCGAGCACCTCGACCAGATTGCGTCGTGTGCTCTGCTTGGCGGCGGCGGACGCGCCGTCCGACTGCAGCACGGTCTTCGCGAGCTCGACGTACCAGTCGCAGAACTCGTGCCAGGCAAAATCGTAGAGCGCCGCCGCCACGTAGTCGAAGCGGTATTCGCCGAAGGCAGCCTCCACCGCCTCGACCGCCCGGCCGAAGCGCGAGCGGATCCAGCGGTCCGCCGTCGCGAGCTCGTGCCGCCCGGCGGCCGGTGTACTGGCCGGCGCACCGGCCGGCACGCCCGCATCGCCCACGGCGAGCGCCACGAATCGCGCAGCGTTCCAGAGCTTGTTGCAGAAGTTGCGGTAGCTGGCGACGCGCTCGAGGTCGAAGCGAATCTCGCGCGTCGGGGAGGCGAGAGCGGCGACGGTGAAGCGCAGCGCATCGGTGCCGTGCGGCGGAATGCCCTGCGGGTACTGCTTGCGCGTGGCCTTCTCGATCTGCGGCGCGTGCTGCGGCTGCATGAGGCCCGTCGTGCGCTTGGCGATGAGAGAGCCGAGATCGATGCCGTCCACGACGTCGAGCGGATCGATGACGTTGCCCTTGGATTTCGACATCTTCTCGCCGTGCTCGTCGCGGATGAGGCCGGTGATGTACACGTCGCGGAAGGGCACCTCGCCCATGAACTTGAGTCCCATCATCATCATCCGAGCGACCCAGAAGAAGATGATGTCGAACCCCGTGACGAGCACGCTCGTCGGATAGAACTTTGCGATCTCCGGCGTGCGCTCCGGCCACCCGAGCGTCGAGAACGGCCACAGCGCCGAGGAGAACCAGGTGTCGAGCACGTCGTCGTCCTGGTGCAGGGGCGTCCCGGCCGGCAGGTCGTGCTTGCGGCGCACTTCGGCTTCGCTGCGGCCCACGTAGACATTCCCGAGCGAGTCGTACCACGCCGGGATGCGGTGGCCCCACCAGAGTTGCCGGCTGACGCACCAGTCCCGGATATTGCGCATCCACTCGAAGTACGTACGGCTCCAGCTCTCCGGGACGAAGCGCGTGCGGCCTTGCTCCACCGCCGCGATGGCGGGCGCGGCGAGCGGGGCGATCCTCACGTACCACTGATCGGTGAGATAGGGCTCGAGCACGGCGTCGCTCCGGTCGCCGCGCGGGACCACCAGCTTGTGCTTCTCGGTCCTCTCGAGGAGCCCGGCGGCCGCGAGTTCGGCCACGATGCGCTCGCGCGCCTCGAAGCGGTCGAGGCCCCGGAAGCGCTCCGGAGCCTGCTCGTTGAGCGCCGCGCGCGGCGTGAAGATGTTGATCTGCGGCAGGCCATGACGCAGGCCGATCTCGTAGTCGTTGAAGTCGTGGGCCGGCGTGATCTTGACGCACCCCGAGCCGAAAGCCGGATCGACGTAGGCGTCGGCGATGATCGGGATGGAGCGGTCCGCAAGCGGCAGCCGCACGGTCTGCCCCACGAGGCGCTCGTAGCGCTCGTCCTGCGGATTCACGGCGACGGCGCTGTCGCCCAGCATCGTTTCCGGACGGGTCGTGGCGACGACGACGTGTCCCGAGCCGTCCTCGAGCGGATAGCGCAGATGCCAGAGCTGGCCCTCCTCCTCCTCGCTCTGCACCTCGAGGTCGGAGAGCGCGGTGAGCAGCACGGGATCCCAGTTGACGAGGCGCTTGCCGCGATAGATGAGTCCCTCTTCGTGCAGCCGCACGAACACCTCGACGACGGCGCGCGAGAGGCCCGCATCCATGGTGAAGCGGTCGCGCGTCCAGTCGACCGAGTCACCGAGACGGCGCATCTGCGCGGCGATGGTGCCGCCCGATTGCGCCTTCCACTGCCACACCTGCTCCACGAAGGCCTCGCGGGGCAGGTCGGCGCGCTCGATGCCGCGGGCGCCGAGCTGGCGCTCCACCACCATCTGGGTCGCGATGCCCGCGTGGTCCGTACCGGGCTGCCACAGGGTATCGTCCCCGCGCATGCGGTGATAGCGGGTGAGCGCATCCATGAGGGTGTGCTGGAACGCATGCCCCATGTGCAGCGTCCCGGTCACGTTGGGAGGTGGGATGACGATGCAATAAGGCGCGCCCCGGCCGCTCGGGGCGAACCAGCCGTGCGACTCCCAGCGCTCGTAGATCCGCCGCTCGATGTCGTGCGGGGCGTAGACCTTGTCCATATCTGCACGATTATAGCGGCCCGCGGGCACCTGGCCCGCGCAGGTGCCCTCCGCGGAGCGCGCGGCGGTCATTGCCCGCGGACGTTGTGAGAGACCGGCTGCAATCCGAGCTCGCGGTAGACCTTGAAGCGCGCGCGGCCCGCCTC
>JASHYG010000297.1 GCA_030043215.1 Gammaproteobacteria bacterium | reverse complement strand
CCGGCGAGCTTGTTGAGCACGTGGAGCTGATCGATGTTGCCGTAGAGGATGCAGCCGCTCAGGCCGCCCGCCACGCTCTCGTGCTTGAGGGCGAGATCCCTGAACGCGGCCCAGGTCAGCGTGACTCGCTCCGGGGGCGCGCCGAGCAGCCGGCTGGTCTCCGCGGCGAGCTCGACCAGCGTCTGCGACTCACCCGGCCCGAGCTTCGGCTGATCGGCGGTGCGCGCCGCAACCAGGACGCCCACCGTCGCCCCGGCCGCATCGCGCAGCGCGGCCGCGACGAGCTTGCCGCAGACCGGCCCATCCCGCTGGCCGCGCAGCCGATTGGTGCCGACCACGCCGTCGGAGGCGGCCTGGACCTGCTCCTTGAGGCCGAGGGAGCCGTGCCGCCACAGGTCCCCGAGCACGCGCGCGCCGGGGGTCTCGCGCACGAGGGTTCTCGAGAAGCCCTCGAGCTCGATCGCGACGAGCGCCGCGTCGAGCGCGCTCTGCAGACGCGTCAACACTTCCTCGACCGCTGCCGGATCGGGCTTGGGCGGCGGGGCGGAGTGCGTGGACTGCGAGGACGCTGCAAGCGTCATGAGCGCTGCTCGAGAGTGCTGAATTTGCTGCACTCTAGGGCCCGGTGGGTGGGGGGGCAGGAACCGGTTCGCACCCTCGCCGGAAGACCGTATCATGGACAGTCCGCTCGGCTCGGTTTTGTGACTGGAGTCACAATGAAGGCCAAGGTCGTCCGTCTGCTCCGCTACGGCGGTCCCGAAGCTCTGGTATTCGATTCGATCGAGCCCGAGCCCCCGGGACCCGCTGAAATCCAGATCCGGCACACCGCGATCGGTCTCAACTACATCGATGTCTACGACCGCACCGGCCTCTATCCCATGCCGTTGCCGGGGGTCCTCGGGCGCGAGGCCGCGGGCGTCGTCGCGGCTCTCGGCAGCAAGGTGCGCGGCTTTCGCGTGGGCGACCGCGTGGCATATGTTCACTCGCCCGGAGCCTACTGCGAGGTGCGCAACGTGCCCGCCGCGCGCGTGGTGAAGGTGCCCTCCGCGATCTCGGACAGCGAGGCCGCCGCGCTGATGCTGAAAGGGCTCACGGCGCACTACCTGCTGCGCAGGACCTATCGCGTGCGGCGCGGGGATCCGATCCTCGTGCACGCGGCCGCGGGCGGGGTCGGGCTGATCCTGTGCCAGTGGGCGCGATTCCTCGGCGCGAGGGTGATCGGTGTCGTGGGGAGCGATGCCAAGGCCGACCTCGCCCGCAAGAACGGCTGCCGCCACGTCCTGGTGTCCGGGCGGGATCTGCTCGTTTCCGGCGTCAAGCAGCTCACGAAGGGGGAGGGTGTCGCGGTGGTCTACGACTCCGTCGGCAAGGACACCTTCATGGAGTCGCTCGACTGCCTGCGCCCCCTCGGCATGATGGTGTCCTACGGCAACGCGTCGGGACCCCCTCCGGCGGTGAGCCCGCTCGAGCTCTCCAGGCGCGGCTCGCTGTTCCTCACCCGGCCGACGCTCTTCTCGTACGTCGCGACCCGCGAGGCGCTGACCGCCGCCGCCCGGGAGCTGTTCGCGGTCGTCAAGAGCCGCAAGGTGCGCATTCGCATCGGTCAGACCTATCCGCTCGCGGAGGTCGCGCAAGCCCATCGCGATCTGGAGGCGCGCCGCACGACCGGCTCCACCGTCTTGCTGCCCTGACGGTTTCGGGAGCGCGGATCCGGCATCAGGCGTCGAGCTGCCGCGCGGCGCGTCCGGCGAGGCTGGTGATGACTGCGGCGAGCTCCTCCGGCTCGACGGGCTTCGCGATGTGATTCTGGTAGCCCGCATGCAGCGCGCGCAGGCGGTCCTGAGCGGATGCATACGCCGTCACCGCGACGGCCGGCACGCGGCCGCCGAGATGGGGATCGAGCGCGCGGATCTGCTCGATCAGCGCGAAGCCGTCCATCTCCGGCATGCCGAGGTCCGCGATGAGCACGTTGGGCCGGCGCTCGAACAGGAGAGTGAGCGCGGCCGGGCCGGAGCCCGCGAGGCTCACTCGCGCGCCGAGACCCTGCAGGATGTGCGCGATCACCTCGCGGGCGCCCGGATCGTCGTCGACCACGAGGACATGGACGCCGGCGAGCCGCGGCATTCTCGCTGCCGCTCGCGGCGGCTCCGGCGCGCGCTCCCCCTCGGCCTGCCGGATCGGAACCCGGATGGTGAACGTCGCGCCCTGTCCCTCCCCGTCGCTCTCGGCGGAGACCGTGCCGCCGTGCAGCTCCACGAGATGCCGAACGATCGCGAGCCCGAGCCCGAGGCCCCCATGGCGCCGGCTGATGGAGCCGTCCTCCTGGCGGAAGCGGTCGAAGACATAGGGCAGGAACTCGGGCTTGATGCCCTGGCCGCTGTCGCGAACGGTGATCTCGGCCGCCCCGGCGCGCCGCGAGAGAAGGATGTCGACGCGGCCGCCCATGGGCGTGAACTTGATGGCATTCGACAGCAGGTTGCAGACGGTCTGCTGCAGGCGGGCGGAATCCCCTCTGAGGACGCCGACTCCCGTGTCGAGCTGCGGATCGAGAGTGATGCCCTTCGCCTGGGCGGCGGGCAGC
>JASHYG010000296.1 GCA_030043215.1 Gammaproteobacteria bacterium | reverse complement strand
CGGGCGGCTGCGCCCGGGGAACGAGCGGCCGGTCGCGGTGACGGAATCCGGCGCACGGCCCTTCTCGACCCAGGCGACGATCGCATCGAGCATGTCGAAGCGGTCCAAGGTGGCGGCGCCTCCGCCGCAGTGGCTCATCCCTGGGACCAGGAACAACCGGCTCCACTGCATGACGCTTTGCGTGCCGCCATTGTCAGCGGTCAGCCGGCGGTAGTAGTCGATCGTGTCCTTGGCGGAGAACCACGGATCGATCACGCCGTGATAGAAGATCAGCTTGCCCCCGTGGCCGGAGAAGGTGCTGAGATTGGTCCATCGGTCCGTATCACCCACGCGCGCGGGGTCGCTTGCCGCTGCGTACTCCTCGTCGTCGACGTTCATCTGGAGCGGCGGGGTGCCGCCCAGGGGACCCGGGGCACCGAGCAGCAATCCGGGGATGGCGCCGAGACCGCCGGACGCGATGCCCGTGTCGAAGAAGAAGCCGGGATAGACTTGCCGGCCGAGAGAGTCCTTCGGCCCGGCAAATCCCTTTTTCAGCGCCGCGACCTTGTCCGTGGAGAGGCAGCTCTCGGAAGATGAGCCCGAGCACTGGAGCGTCGCCGGATCGAAGCCGCAGGCGAGGGGGTTCTCGATGAGCCCGTCGCGCAAGCCGTCCTGCGCGTCGCAGGCCTTCAGAATCGAGTCGACGATCAGCTTGCGCTCGGCAGGGGAGAAGGCTCTGGAGCCGACGGGGTGGCCTGCGGCGTCCCGAGGCGCGACCTGGTCGAGGGCCGTCAGAACCCACTTGTCGCCGAGGTTCGAGAAGCCGGTGCGCATGGCGGGTGAGCCCGCGACGATGCCGTCGAAGTCGCGCGGATAGCGCTGCGACATGAGCATCGCCTCGCAGCCGCCCGTCGAGCAGCCCATGAAGTAGGAATGAGCCGGGTCGTGCCGGTAGTAATGCGCGACGATCCGCTTGGTCGCCTCGGCGACTTCGCCGACCGCCTGATAGAGGAAGTCGAGGCTCGCTTGCTGGTCGGCGAAGAAGCTGGAGTCGAACGCACCGCGGCCCTCGTGCCCCGTATCCGTGCTCACGACGGCAAATCCTCGCGCGAGAGCCGGCGTATCGCCGCTCGCCACGTAGCCCAGAGGCTCGCCCACCGAGCCGTTGAGACCCCCTCCGCCCTGGAACAGGAACCGGCCATTCCACTGCTCGGGAAGGTTGATCGCGAATCGGATGCCGTACGGCTTGCCGTCGGGGCCGATGTGCGGATCGATGACCCCTTCGGCACGACAGTGAGCCGGAATGCTAACCGTGATGGGCGGTGCGAACGGAATCGGCTTGGGCACGCCGCTCGGAACGAGCGTGGCCCTCTCGATCCTCACGTCCGAGCCGGACAGTCGATAGTGAACGAGTCCCTCACAGTCGCGCGCGGCGGCATGGGCGCCAAGCGGGGCGATCAGGATCAGTGACAGCGCCGCGCGCAGCGAGAGCGGGCGCACACGAGTGGCAGACGGACGTGGCATGGGTGAGGCCCCCGTTATCGTTATGGTCGAGAGCGAAAGCATAACGGATCGGCCCCGCAAGCGGCGGCTGGCTGGCCAGAGGGCGCTGCGACTGCCGCGTCGGCGCTTCACCTTGCGCCCGAGCGGGACGCCCCATAGAATGAACGTTCATTCATTTTGCGGATGGGGCGACCGTAGAGCTCTTCGGCGCACGCCGTCGCACCGATCCGCGGTGTCTCTCGAACGGAGTGTGCTCATGCCCATTCGTCCGCGCGCGGGTGCCCTGTGCGCCGCTGCGGCGATCGCGGCCGTCATCGTCCTCTGCGGTTGCGGCCATCGCGCGTCGATGCCGCCGGCCGGCGATTTCCGGCCGGCGGTCACCGTCGTCACCCTGAAGGCCCAGCCTGTCACCCTGACGCGCGAGCTGCCGGGGCGCACCAGCGCATACCTGGTGGCCGATGTGCGCCCGCAGGTCTCGGGCATCGTCAAGCGGCGGCTGTTCACGGAGGGGAGCCTGGTGCACGCGGGGCAGGTGCTCTACGACATCGACGACTCGGTCTACCGGGCGCAGTACGACAACGCCGCCGCGGCGCTCCAGAAGGCGAAGGCCAACGAGGTGGCGGCCCACCTTGCGGCACAGCGGGCAGCGGAGCTCATCAAAATAGACGCGATCAGCGCGCAGGATAACGAGACCGCCATCTCCGCCGAGGGTCAGGCGGTCGCCGATGTGGCCGCGGCACGTGCCGCGCTCGCCACCGCCGCGGTCAATCTCGACTACGCGCGCATCACGGCGCCGATCACCGGCCGCATCGGCCGATCTTCCGTCACGGAGGGGGCGCTCGTGACCGCGGAGCAGGCCACCGCACTCGCGACCGTCCAGCAGCTCGACCCGATCTACGTCGACGTGAACCAGTCGAGCGCCGACTGGCTGGCGCTCAAACAGGAGATCGACTCGGGCCGGATCCAATCGAAGGGGGCGGGGACTCCCGCGACCATCGTGCTGGAGAACGGCACCGTCTACCCTCACCCGGGCACGCTGCAGTT
>JASHYG010000295.1 GCA_030043215.1 Gammaproteobacteria bacterium | reverse complement strand
GGATCATCCATCGCGTAGTCGAGCAGCAAGGCGAGATGCAGGAACTCGCCGCGCTCGAGCGCCACCGAGCCCGTGAGTCCCTGCACGTCGATGCCGAGGCTCTGGATCGGGATCTCGATCGGCCTGTCCCAGGGGCTCGCGGTCTGGGACCACTCGACGTGGGCGACGGGGACGTACCGGCCGCTCGAGCGCAGCCGTGCGGCGATCCGGTCGAGCTGAAACGCTGAGGCGGGGAGCAGCTGCACGTTAGCGGCAGCCGGAGCAGGAGGAGGAGCCGCAGGCGGAACCGCAGCCGCAGCCGCGGCCGCACCAGGAACCGCGCCCGCGCTCGCAGCCGGAGTCGCGCTCGCAGCCGGAGTCGCGCTCGCAGCCGGAGTCGCGCTCGCGCTAGGAGCCGCACCCGCAGCCGGAGTCGCACCCGCGGCGCTCGCCGGATCAGCGTCCGATGCGCCCGGGCCCCCACTCGGTTCGCCGGACTCGGCGCTCCAATCCTCGGGAGCGCCGAGCGCCGCGGTTGCCCGGAAGACGATCAGCTCCACGCGGTACACCGGAGCGGGTCTCGACTGCACGGCCGAAGGCTGGGCGGCCGGTGGCTGCGTGGCCGCCTGCTGGGCGACCGGCTGCTGCGCGAGAGCCGGCATGCCCAACCAAAGGGAGGCCAGCGCGGCGAAACGGAGCCTCATCACACTCTCCACCGGACGAAAGGGGCCATGCGCGATTCTACCCGTCACTCCTCGGCGCGCTCCAATCGGCGCGACGCGGGCGGGCTCACGGTGCGCGCGTTCTGGGCGAGCCGCTCGAGCAGCGCGCCCGCAAACTCGAAGCGCCTCGGCTCCTCTGCGAGCGTGCGGGACACGCGCAGCTTGAGTGGGCCATCGAGACGGAACTCGCGCGTCTCGCGCTGGATCAAGCGGATGACGGTCGAGGGATCGATGCCGTTCTCGCGCTCGAACAGCACGTACCCGCCCTGCGGCCCGAGGTCGAGCCGCCGTACGCCGAGCTCCCGCGCGCGCAGCTTCAGGCGCGCGATCCGCAGCAGGCTCTGAGCGGGCCCGGGCAGCGGTCCGAAGCGGTCGACGAGCTCGGCGGTGAGCTCATCGAGGGAGGCACCGTCGCCGGCGGATGCGATCCGCTTGTAGAGCACGAGACGCACGTGCACGTCGCTCACGTAGCTCTCGGGCAGGAACGCGGGCAGATGCAGCTCCACCTCGGTGGCGGCAGCGAGGGGCTGGTCGAGCGCCGGCTCGCGGCCTTCCTTCAGCGCGCGCACGGCATGCTCGAGCAGATCGAGGTACATCGCGAGCCCGACCTCCGTCATCTGCCCGCTCTGCGCCTCGCCCAGCAGCTCGCCGGCGCCGCGGATCTCCAGGTCGTGGGTTGCGAGCACGAATCCCGCGCCGAGATCCTCCAGGGACTCGATGGCCTCGAGCCGCTTGACGGCGTCCGCTCCGAGCTCGCGGCGCGGGGGCACTATGAGATAAGCATAGGCGCGGTGATGGGAGCGGCCGACACGGCCCCGCAGCTGGTGCAGCTGTGCGAGGCCCATACGGTCGGCGCGGTGGATCATGATCGTGTTCGCCGTCGGCACGTCGATCCCGCTCTCGATGATGGTCGTGCACAGGAGCAGGTTGAAGCGCCTGTGATAGAAGTCGACCATCAGCTGCTCGAGGTCACGCTCGCGCATCTGGCCGTGGCCGATGCGCAGGTCCGCCTCGGGCACCAGCTCGCGCAGCTCCTCCGCGAGCTTCTCGATCGTACGCACCTCGTTGTGGACGAAATAGATCTGCCCGCCCCGCCGCAGCTCGCGGAGCGCGGCTTCCCGCAGCGTCGGTCCATGCCACTCGGTCACGGCGGTCTTGATGGCGAGCCGCCCTTCGGGCGGCGTCGCGATGAGCGACAGGTCGCGCAGGGATGCGAGCGCCATGTTGAGCGTGCGCGGGATCGGCGTCGCCGTGAGGGTGAGCACGTGCACGTCGGCGCGCAGCGCCTTCAAGCGCTCCTTGTCGCGGACGCCGAAGCGATGCTCCTCGTCGATGATGAGGAGCGCGAGATCCTTGAACCGTATGTTGGCGTGCAGCAGGCGATGCGTCGCGATGACCACGTCGACGGTACCCCGCTCGATACCCTCGATCACCGCGTCGCTCTCCCGGCCGGTGTGGAAGCGCGAGAGGCTCTCGATCCGCACGGGCCAATCCGCGAAGCGGTCGCGGAAATTGGCGAGATGCTGCTGCGCGAGGAGCGTGGTCGGAACGAGCACGGCGACCTGCTTGCCCGCTTGCACCGCGACGAACGCGGCGCGCATCGCGACCTCGGTCTTGCCGAAGCCCACGTCCCCGCAGACGATGCGGTCCATCGGCTCGGGTTTCTCGAGATCCGCGAGCACTCGCCGAACGGCTTCCGTCTGGTCCGCGGTCTCCTCGAAGGGGAACCCATTCGCAAAGGCCTGGTACTCGGATTCGCGCAGCGGGAGCGCGAGCCCCCGGCGCGCCTTGCGGCGCGCATACAGGTCGAGCAGCTCGGCGGCGACGTCGCGGATCTGCTCGGCCGCGCGCTTGCGCGCCTTGGCCCACTGGTCGGTGCCGAGCTTGTGAAGCGGCGCGCTCTCGGGTGCCGCTCCGGTATAGCGGCTCACGAGGTGCAGGGCGTGGACCGGAACGTACACGCGGTCGTGATCCTGGTACTCGAGCACGAGGAACTCACCCTGCTCGCCCGCGACCTCCATCGCCGTGAGTCCCACGTAGCGGCCGATGCCGTACTCCTCGTGAACGACCGGGGCTCCGGGGGCGAGGTCCTCGAGATCGCGCAGGATCGCCTGCGGGTCGGCGGTGCTCCTGCGGCGGCGGCGTTCCTGGCGCGCGCGCGCGCCGAAGAGCTGCGATTCGGAGAGCAGCGCGACCGGCGGACTCGTGAGCTCGAGGGCCTCGACATCCGCGGCGACGGTGAGCGCGAGGGCCTCCTGACCGGCCGTGAAGGAGCGCCAGTCGGGCGCGGAGCCGAGCTGCGGAAAGTGCACGGTCAGCATCTGGTGCAACACCTCGCGGCGGCCCGGGGAATCGGCCGCGATGAGCGCCCGGCCGCCGAGCTCGGCGAGGAAGGTGCTGAGCGGCGCGAGCGGATCCTCGGCGTGCGCATCGATCCTCAAAGCGCGCGGGGGCTTCGTCGGAAAGTGGTACACCGCCTCGCCGGGGTGAGACTCTGCGGTCTCCGAAGAATCGAGCGCGATGCTCGAGAACGGCGCGGCGTGCTCGGCGAGCGCCTCCGGGTCGAGGAACAGATCGCGCGGGGCGAGCACCGGGCGCTCGATATCGTGGCGGCGGTCTTCGTAGCGGGTCTCAACGTCCCGCCAGGCCCGATCGAGCTCCAAGGCGGCGCCCGCATCGTGCACGATCACGGCATCCCGCGGCAGATAGTCGAAGAGTGTGGCGGTCGAGTCGAAGAACAGCGGCAGGTAGAACTCGACACCGGCCGGCGCGAGTCCCTCGCTCACACCGCGGTAGACCGCCGACTGCATCGGATCCCCCTCGAAGCGCGTGCGATAGCGCCGCCGGAAGCCGCGCACGGCGTCCGGATCGAGCGGGATCTCGCGCGCCGGAAGCAGCTGCAGGCGCTCGATCGCATCGAGCGAGCGCTGCGTCTCGGGGTCGAAGCGCCGGATGGCCTCGATCTCGTCCGCAAACAGGTCGATGCGCAGCGGCTGCTCGCAGCCCATGGGGAACACATCGAGCAGCGAGCCGCGCACCGCGAACTCCCCGGGGCCGGTGACCTGGCTCACGCTCGCGTAGCCTGCATCGACGAGACGCGTGCGGAAGGCCTCGAGCCCGAGCGGCTCCCCGACGGCGAGCTCGAAGGCGCGACCCTCGACGTAGCTTCGCGGCGGCAAGCGTTGCAGCAGTGTGTCCGCGGCGACGATGAGACAGCCGCCGCGCGCGCGCGGCAGCTGGTAGAGCGTGCGCAGCCGCTCCGAGACGATGTCCGGGTGCGGGGAGGAGAGCTCGTAGGGCAGAACCTCCCAGTCGGGGAGCGCTAGCACCCGGGGCTCGGGGCCGCCGAAGAAGCGGATCTCGGCCGCGAGCCGCTCCAGCTCGCGCGCTCCGCGCGTCACGACGAGGTACAGCCGCGGATCGGTCGCGACGCTCTCGGCGAGCGCGAGCGCCGCGGCGCTGCCGTGGAGTCGATGCCAGCGCACGCGGCGCTGCGATGCGGTGGGGACCTCGGGCTTGAGCAGGAGAGACATCGGCAGCCGGTGAGCGCCGCGCGGCGCAAAAGACCGCAGCTTACCGGGCCGGCGGTACCTCGATCGGAATTATTTCGGCCGCCGGGATTGCGGCCGGATCAGCGGTTCGCGCCGGCGACGGGCGGGGTGGCGGACCCGACCGGATGACCGCCCGTCACGACCGCATCGATCACCCGGTCCCCCTCGAAGAATACCGAGAACGCGGGGTAGTCCCAGCGAGTGATCGGCGGCTTCCCGACTGCGGGGTGGCGCGTGGCGGGCTCACCGAATTGCCGCTCGACGCCCGACATGCGCATGCCCCGGCTGGGTCGGGCGATGCTCGAGGGCTCGACGGATACCTTGCCGTCGATGACAACGGTTTCGGCGAGCGCGGCGCCAGCCATGAGCGCCGCACAGAGCAATGGAATGACGGCTCGGACTTGCATATCGCTCCCACGGGAGCCGGCTTGTCTCCGTCTCACTATAGCATCGGGCAATTCCCTCCCAATGCCCGGCGGGGCATTCGCGCCCCGATCTGTGACGCGGATCAAGGAATGCCCGGCCTCGGGCGCCAAATGTGGTTAAATTCACGGAGTGTTCCATCCGCTGCCACTGTACGTCGGGCTGCGCTACGTGCGCGCCCGCACCCACAAGTTCTTCGTCTCCTTCATCACCTGGGTCTCCCTCATCGGCGTGTG
>JASHYG010000294.1 GCA_030043215.1 Gammaproteobacteria bacterium | reverse complement strand
CGCGGGCATCTGGTACCTCGTGGAGCCGAGTCGAGGTCTCCCTGCACCGGGTCAGGCGCGATTGGAGCTCGAAACCGCTCCCGTCAACGGGACTGGATCCGACCGGACTGTACTGGCCGTAACGATGGACAACGACTTCACCGCCGTCTACGCGGACGTGAACTTCCCCGTCTACACCCTGAGCGCGAGCCTGCACTACCCGTGGGACCAGGGTATCGCGTGCAGCGGGATTTGCGCTGCAGTGCCCTGGCCACCCGTCCTCACCTCCAAGCAGCCGGAAGCCGGAGCCGGTATTGACCAGCGGGATCTCGGTACCATCACGAGGCCCGACGGCACGCAGCAGGTGACTTACAAGGGTCAGCCTGTGTACCTGTTCTACAGGGACGCGTACATACCCGGGGTCACCGGGACGCAGGGCATCTACGGAGAGGGTGAGAGCACACCGTGGGGCGTGTTCAATACGGTCTCGCCGTCGCCCTAGGGGCGCCCGATTCCGGCGTGGACGGGTAGGTCCGGCGCTGCCGCCCGATTCGCGAAGAATTCCTTCTTTCCAGAGCGCATCGAAAGCCCCGGCCGAATGCATCGACCGGGGCTTTCTGGCGCACTCCGCGATCGCCGGCCTCGAGTGCCTGGCTTGAAACTCCGCGCCGGTCCCCGATAGGGCGGTACCGGGCTTCAGCCAGGATCCTCGGTGGCGGCGCAAATGCTGCCGTTCAGCGCCTCGATCTCCCCCTGCAGCGGAGCCGCCTCCGAATTCGAGCGCGTGGTCAGCTGAGCGGCGGCCTCGAGGGCGCTCAAGGTCTCGCTGGCGGAGGACTCGAACTCCTGCTGCCGCCCGAAGAACGCGGCAATCTGGTTTTCAGCTTCCGCCGCATTGGATTTGGCGGTGGCCCCCAGCTCTGCGAACTGGCGGCAGAGCCGCTCACCTTCTTCCATGGTCTCCCGCTGCGGCTGCAGATGACGCTGCTCGTACTGCCGCGCGCGTGAATCGGTCCAGCGTCCGCCCAGATCGTCGTATTCGCCGCTCGTCTGGCGCGCCTTGAACCGAAACACCGCGGCCGCATCCTCGATGCGGCTCACGGCCTCGTAGATCGTCGCGGCGAATTGCATTTCAGATGCTCGTCGAGTTGTCGAAGCTCATCAGCTGCTCGAGGAGGGACTCGACCTCGCTCAGCGCGCGGGCGCCGTTCTCAGACTGCAGCGCAGACAGGTTCTTGAAGAGGCCGTGGGCTGAACTCAGCGTGGTCGCCGCCGCGTGCACTGCCGCGGCGTGGCGCACGGCCGCCTCTGCACGAGCTTTCGCCTCCTCGGCCTGCATCGTCGCCACGTTGGCGGCGGCAACCGCCGCGTAGGCCTTGTCGAGCGCTTGCTCGGCCTTGGCGAGTGCGGCCATCGCGGTGCTCAGCAGATTTCGGGCTTGCGCGAGGAGCGCCTGCGCCTGAGCCAGCTTGGACTGGCACATCTGCACGCGTGCCTGCGCCCTCTCCACACGCGCCTGCGCCAGGTTGACCCATTGAACGGCCATCTCCACGCGCTGCTGGGCCGAATTGAAAGCGGCTTGGGCGTGGCTCACTCCCGCCTGCGCGAGCGACACTTTCGCCTCCGCGGCCGAAACGGCGGCTTGCTCGGAAGAGGTGTTGGCCGCGTGGTAAACCCCCTGCTGATCCGTGTAGCCGCGGGCGGCCGCGGCAGCGAGCTGGGCGCGCGCGGCGGCGAGTGATCCCTGCGCGCCCGAGAGAATGGCCCGCGCTCCCTCGAGCTTCTCCCTCGCGGCGTCGCGCGCCTGCGCGGCAGCCTGAGCTTCCGCCTGCGCAGCCATCAGGTCGGTCGTGGCAGCCTCGAGCTCCGTCTGCGCCTCCGCGCGCCGGCCTTCCCAGTCGTGCTGCATCTGCTGAGCCTGCGCAATCCTCGAGTTGGCCTGCGCCACGAGATATCGCGCGCGCTCGAGCGCATTTTCCGCGGCGGATCGCGCCGCAGCCGCGTTGGCGCGCATTTGAGCCGCACGAGTGACCATCTCGTTTGCGGCTTGCAGCTGGGCCTGGGCCGAGGCGCTCAGATGGTCCGAGACATCCTTCACGGTTCCGACGGCGCTGCCCGTATCGTCGGACACGGAATGAACCGCCTGGGTCCAGTCTTTGACGACCTGCTGGAGCTCCTCGAGAATGTGAAGCAGCTGGCTCGGATCGGCGGACACGATCGAGGCTCCCCTCACTCGGCCTGAAAGATGCGCAGCTCCTCGAGCTTCGCTTCGAGCTGACGCGTGATCTGAGAGCCCCGCTCCGCGTAATCCGTCAGGCGCGCCGAGGCGGCCTCGAATGCCTCGGAGAAAACCTGTGCGCCCTGGCCCTCGTAGACATCCCGCAGCCGCAGCCAGGCTGTCTGCAGATCCTGATGACGGTCGCGCAGGGCAGCCAGGTGGTCCTCGAATTGCTTGCAGTAGTCGCGCAGCGTGCCGAGCAGCAGCGTCTCCGCCATGGCTCACGCTCCGTTCAGGTATTGCTCCAGCTGGTGGAGCTTGGTCTCCAGGAAGAGCTCGAATCTCGGCGCCGAAGCGCGCAGGTACTCATCGAGCGACTGGGCCAGCGGATCGTAAGTCTGCCGATACCGTGCCGAGGCGGCGTCATGCCACAGGCTCGAGGTTTGCTCATGCGCGTGGGCCAGCGCTGCCGCGGAGCCGCGGAGCTCCTCGTTGAACTGCCGCAATGCCCGGTCGAAGAGGCGCATGTGCTCGAAGACGTCATCGAGGGAGCTCATGGTGCAGCCTCGCCGTACAGCGCGTCGAGTGCCATCGTCAATTTCTCGGAAGACTGGTCGTCGAAGAGATCCGAGCTCGCGGCGTAAGACTTGAAAAGTTGCGCCGCGCGCACGCCTTGGACCGCGTCGACGTACATGGCCGCCATGTGATGATCGGTCTGGGCTCTGATCCGGGTCGCGGCCAGGGAGGAGAACAGCGTCATGGACTCCTCCTCGTTCGACTGCTGCACGACGCGGTGATTGAACAGCCCCGCCTCGCGCGAGGGATGCAGCACCAAGGAGAGCGGGCCCAGCCCCGCGGCGGTCACGACGGTGTGTGAGCCGAGCGCCGGACCGCCGCGCAACAGGTCCTTCAAAGCGCGTGAGGGCCCGGAGGGCGCAGCGCCGTAGCCGGAAGGCGCCGCCAGCGCCGAGAAGTACTCTGGCTCGGCGAGTACCAGGAGACGGAACGCCTCGGGATTGCGCGGCTGCAGCGCCGCCGCGGCAAATTTCTCGATCGTCGCCCCTGCGGCATCGGGAGCTGCACGCTCGACACGCGCTCCTCCCTTCTGCAATACCTCGAGCGCCACCTGCAGCAGGCCGGCGCCGGGCTGACCCTCGGACAGGCCGTCGAGCAGCAGGACCTCGCAATCGGTGAGTGAGCGCATCGAGCGGAGCGCGGCGAGCGAATTGGCGAGCATGAGCATCCGCACGGCGGTGTCAGAGCCCAGCGCCAGCAAATTCTGCCCGGTGGTGCGCCGCAGGGGCGCCAAGACGTGGCCGTGAACGTCGAACTTTCGACCCAGGAACAGCGGCAGCGGTCGATCCGCGGCACTCCATGCGGTCATGCCGAAACCACCCTCTCGGGCCGGGCGCCGCGCGACGGTCTGCAACTCGGCCGC
>JASHYG010000293.1 GCA_030043215.1 Gammaproteobacteria bacterium | reverse complement strand
GTGGTCGATGTGTTCCCCGCGGCCGAGAAGGAGATGGTGCGCTCGATGCTCTCCGAGAGCTTGCGCGCCGCGATCTCCCAGACGCTCCTCAAGCGCATCGGGGGCGGGCGCGCCGCCGCGCACGAGATCATGATCGGCACTCCTGCGATCCGCAATCTCATCCGCGAGGGCAAGATCGCCCAGATGTACTCCTCGATCCAGACCGGCCAGTCGAGCGGCATGCAGACCCTCGACCAGTGCCTGGCGGATCTCGTCGGCAAGGGCCTCGTCAGCAAGGAAGAGGCGCGGCTCAAGGCGCAGAACAAGGATGCGGTGTGATCGCGAGCGGAGACTGCCATGGAACGTGACCAAGCCATCAAGCTGATGCAGGACTTGCTGCGGCGCGTCACCGAGAAGAAGGCCTCGGACCTGTTCATCACCGCCGGGTTTCCTCCGGCGATCAAGGTCGACGGCGAGGTCCGCCCGCAGAGCGAGCGCGCCTTGACCCCGGAGCAATCGGCAACGCTCGTCCGCGCGATCATGAACGACCGGCAGACGAAGGAGTTCGACGCCACGAAGGAGTGCAACTTCGCGATCGCGCCGCCCGGTATCGGGCGCTTCCGGGTGAGCGCGTTCGTGCAGCAGGGCTGCACGGGCTGCGTCGTCCGGCTCATCAACGCGAAGATCCCCACGATCGAGGAGCTCGACCTGCCGCCCATTCTCAAGGAGATCGTGCTGTCGAAGCGCGGCCTCGTCATCGTCGTCGGCGCCACCGGATCGGGCAAGTCCACGACGCTCGCCTCGATGGTGGGGTACCGCAACGAGAAGACCCACGGACACATCGTCACGATCGAGGATCCCGTCGAGTACGTGCACCAGCACAAGGGCTGCGTGATCACTCACCGAGAGGTGGGGGTCGACACCGAGACCTGGCTCTCGGGACTCAAGAACACTCTGCGGCAGGCGCCGGACGTGATCCTCATCGGAGAGATCCGCGACCGCGAGACGATGGAATACGGCATCCAGTTCTCCGAGACGGGACACCTGGTGCTCGCGACGCTCCACGGCAACAGCGCCAACCAGGCGCTCGACCGCATCGTCAACCTCTTTCCGGACGAGCGGCGCGAGCAGCTGCTGATGGACCTCTCGCTCAACATCCGCGCGTTCATCTCGCAGCGGCTCATTCCGCGGGAGTCCGGGGCGGGACGCATCGCGGCGACCGAGATCATGATCAACTCGCCGCTCATCCAGGACCTCGTGTTCAAGGGCGAGATCGCCAAGATCAAGGAGGTCATGTCGCGCTCGACGCGGCTCGGGATGAAGACCTTCGACCAGTCGCTCTACGAGCTGTACGAGACCGGCTTCATCTCCTACGAGGACGCGCTGCGCAACGCCGACTCCAAGAACGAGCTGCGCCTGCGCATCAAGCTCGAGAGCAAGCGCGAGCTCAAGAGCGTCGATGACGACGGTGCGCTGCGCATCGTCGAGGAAGAGCCTGGTCGCTCGATCTGACGAACCCGAGACGGGCGGCATCATGGCGTCTACACCCGAATCGGAGGACCCGAGCCTGAGCTCGACCGGGGTGCACCGCGCCCTCGAGACGAGCAGCACTCAACGTGGGTTCAATTCCAAGCCGCTCTTCAAGCTGATGGTGGAGAAGAAGGCATCGGACCTGTTCTTCACTGCGAACGCCCCGATCAAGATCAAGATCGAGGGCCAGATCTTCCCCGCCAACAAGAAGGTGCTGACGCCGGAGGTCGTGCGGCAGACGGCCCTCGCACTGATGAACGCGGACCAGCGCGAGCGGTTCCTGCGCGACCTCGAGGTCGACTTCGCCATCTCGGAGCCCGGCCTCGGCCGCTTCCGCGTCAATGTCTTCATGCAGCGCGGCTATCCGGCGATCGTCCTGCGATACATCACCGCCGACATGCCGCGCATGGAGAGCCTCGGGTTGCCGGAGATCCTGCGCGACCTCATCATGCTGAGGCGCGGCCTCATCCTGGTCGTGGGGGCGACCGGCGCGGGCAAGTCGACGACGCTCGCGGCGATGATCAACTACCGGAACGAGACCTCGTCCGATCACATCGTCACGATCGAGGATCCGATCGAGTATCTGCACACCAACAAGCGCTCGATGGTCAACCAGCGCGAGGTGGGCCTCGATACGCAATCGTTCTCGCGCGCGCTGCGCGGCGTCATGCGCGCGGCGCCGGACGTGATTCTCATCGGCGAGGTCCGCGACCGCGAGAGCATGGAGGCCGCGATCAGCCTCGCCGGCACGGGTCACCTGGTGCTCGCGACCCTGCACGCCAACAACTGCGCGGAGACCCTGGACCGGATCATCAATCTGTTCCCGCGCGAGCAGCACAACCAGATCTTTCTCGACATCTCCCAGTACCTTCGAGTGATCCTCGCCCAGCGCCTCGTGATGGGCAAGGACGGGAAGCGCTGTGCGGCCGTCGAGGTGATGCTCAACACCCCGCACATCAGCGAGCTGATCAAGAAGGGCGATGTGGTGGCGATCAAGGAGGCGATCGTCGCGAGCCACGAGCGCGGCGTGCAGAGCTTCGATGTCGCGCTGCACAACCTCTACAAGGAGCAGCGCATCGAGCTGGAGGAGGCGCTCGCCAACGCCGACTCGCGCGCCAATCTCGAGGCCAAGATCAACTTTGGGTGAGCCGCGAAGCGGCTACCCGCGCCCCCCGCACACCGCCGTCAGCACCGCCATGCGCACCGCAACGCCGTTGCGGACCTGATCGCGGATGACGGACTGCGGCCCGTCGGCCACGTCGGATGCGATCTCGATCCCGCGGTTCATCGGCTGGGGATGCATGACGATCGCGTCGGGCCTCGCGAGCGCGAGCCGCTCGGGGGTGAGGCCGTACTTGGCGAAGTACCGGTCGGCGTCGGGGAGCGACGCCTGGGTCATCCGCTCCTTCTGGATGCGCAGCATCATGATCACGTCCGCGTCCTTGAG
>JASHYG010000292.1 GCA_030043215.1 Gammaproteobacteria bacterium | reverse complement strand
CGTCGCGGTCGGAGAGGCTCGGCACGCACTCGCCCTCGCGCCGGACTACGCCCTGGCCCACGCCATCCTCGCTTGGTCTTGTGGCGTCAGCTTTTATTTCTTCGGAGACGAGTCGTCCGCGGATGAGTTGCGCGAGCACATCAAGCGGGCCCTCGACCTCGACAGCAGCGATTCGCGCATTTTTCGGCTCGTGGGGGCGGCCTGCATGGGGATCAGCGACCCGCAGGCTGCCTTGCGCTTTGCCGAGAGGTCCGTGGAATTGGCACCCCACGTCGGCAACGGACATCTGGGCCTGGCGGGCGCGTATCTGCGCCTGGGGCGCAACGCCGATGCGATCGCCGAGCTCGACGCCGAGCAAGCGCTCACCCAGGACGATTTCGTCCGTTACGCGTCGCAGCTCTATCGTGCCCTCGCGCATTTCGGCGAAGGCCGTCTCCCCGAGGCCCGGGACGCGCTGGATCGTTCGCTCAGGCTCAATCCGAATTTCGTGATCGCGCAGAAGTGGAAGGCGATCGTCTCCGCGCTGCTCGGCCAGCACGAGGAGGCCTGCCGGGCCGTGCGCGACATGCGGGTGACCGAGCCGTCGCTCACACTGGAAGATCACGCCTCGCAAATCCTCCGCGCCCTTCCCGATGCTTCCCGCGCCGCCGAGGCCGTCGCGGCCTTGCGCCAGGTCTGGGCCAAAGTCGAGCGCGCCGCATGAGCGCGATGTCGACGGACCGCTGGAGCCTGGAGCCCGGTGTCCGAAACCCGGAGTCCTGCGCCGAATGAAGTCGAAGACACCCGTATCGGCGGGCACGCCGCCGCCGCCGCACGTGCGGTTGTGTGTCGGCGTCACCGGTCATCGCGAGGACAATCCCGCTTTCGTGGCCCACCGCCCGGAAATCGAGGTCTATCTCGCGCAGGTGCTCGATCTGATCGCTGCGGCGGTTGCGGACGAGCCGCCGACGCGCGGCGCCGGGCCTGTCGCGCCGACACGCCTGCATTGTCTGCTGGCCGACGGTACCGACCAGATAACCGCGAGCGGGGCGCTTGCGCGCGGCTGGGAGCTCGTCGCGCCGCTTCCCTTCGGCCTCGCGCTCAACGTCGCCATCAACTCCCACCCGGTCACCGCTCGCGATGCGCGCGCGGTGCTCGCCGGCGCCGAGAGCGACCCGGGCGCGTGCAGCGCTGAGGTGCGAGAGCGTGCCGCGCGCATCCGAGCGCTCGCGGAGCGAGCCCGCCTGTTCCAGCTCGCCGATGGCGACGACTTCATCGCCGATCTGTTCCTCGCAAAGCTTCTGCACCCGGACGACACTCGCAAGGCATCCGTGTTCGCCGCCGAATCCTCCGCGCGCGTCGCGCTCGCGGCGCGCGTCGCCGTGGAGCAGTCGGACTTGCTCATCGCGGTCTGGGATGGAGTGACGCGGACGTTCATCGGCGGTACGGGCCACACCATTCAGCTTGCGCTCGAGACAGGCGCGCCGGTCGTATGGATCGATGCACACGCGCCGGCGCAGTGGCGCATTCTTGTCGGCCCCGAAGCACTCGCTGGCGTGCATCTGCGGCCGCACGACGCGGCCGCACCCATGCACGACACTGGCGACCGCGAAGCTCGTTTGCAGGCGCTGGTGCGCGCGGCCTTGCGTCCCGCCGCGGCGCGCAGCCCCGGCTCGCACCACGGTCAGTCCCACGCCAAGCGCAACACCCCGCACCCCCGTCCCGACCATCGCCACCGCTCCCTGGCAGGTCCCGAAGCTCTCGAGCGCGAGCGGCTGCCCCGCCGCAGCAACCCTCTGTGGCACCTCTATCGCCGCATCGAAGCACTGTTTGGCGAGGACACCTTCAAGCGCCGCTTCAGGAGTTTACGCCAGACCTACGAGACGCCGGACGACATCGCCTCCGGCAGCGCGGTGAAGCTGCTCGCCCACGCGCGGGCGTTGCCCGGCCAGGAAGAGGATTACGTGGCGAAAGTCGAGACCGCGATCCTGCGCCGCTTTGCGTGGGCCGACGGTGTGTCCGCGCAGCTCTCCGACACCTACCGCGGCAGCATGATCGCGAACTTCCTGCTCGCGCCGCTCGCGATCGTCGGCGGCCTCGCCTACGTGCCCTTCGCGAGCTCCGAGAGCAAGTGGGTGTTCGCCCTGTTCGAGCTGGTGCTGCTCTGCGCCATTCTTGCCATCGCCCTTACCGGGCAGAAGCATCGCTGGCACGCACGGTGGTTCGAGACCCGGCGGGTCGCGGAGTATCTGCGGCACGCGCCGATCCTGCTGCTGCTCGGCGTCGCCCGCGCGCCCGGCCGCTGGCCGCTCGGGACCGACACCTCTTGGCCCGAATGGTATGCCCGCCACAGCCTGCGTGACGTGGGTCTGCCGCATCTCGCCCTCACGCAGAGCTACCTGCGCCGGGCCGTCGGCGATCTGCTCCACCAGCACGTCGTCCGGCAGCGCGACTACCACATTTCCAAGGCGCAGCGCCTCGCCACCGTCCACCACAATCTCGACAAACTATCGGAGATCCTGTTCGCGCTCGCCATCGTGGCGGTCGCCACCTATCTCGTCCTGAGGGGCGGCGGGGAGCTGCATCTGTGGCCGCGAGATATCGCGCACCACCTCTCGAATCTCTTCACCTTCCTCGCCGTGCTGCTTCCCACTTTCGGCGGCGCGATTGCCGCCATCCGCTACTTCGGCGATTTCGAGCGCTTCGCCGCGATCTCCGGGGTAACCGCCGAGCGCCTCGAGGTCGTCCACACGCGCATCACGCAACTGCTCGCCGCGTCCGACAGCGCGCTCGACTACGGGCGCGCGGCCGACCTGGCCCATGCGGCCGACGATGTGGTGGTGAGCGAGATCGAAAGCTGGCAGGCAGTGTTCGGCGGCAAGCATGTGACCGTCCCGGTCTGACTCCGTGGCACGTCCGAGCGTCGATCTCGCGGCTGCCGCGGCCGAGTCATGCCCTCGAGTCACGCGCCCGAGTCATGTCCTCAAGTCCCGCGCGAGTCCGCGCGAGGCCAGGACCAGATGCACGACCGACCACAGATACACGAGCGCCGACAGCGTCAGCGCCATCTGTAGCCCGTGCGACGCGGAACTGCTCCGCGTGAGGTGATCGCTCAGCATCCCGACGAAGA
>JASHYG010000291.1 GCA_030043215.1 Gammaproteobacteria bacterium | reverse complement strand
GGCCGTCGACGCCGACGACATCTATCGCATCCCGCTGCTGCTGCACGAGCAGGGCCTGGACGACATCGTGGTCGATAAGCTGCGGCTCACGGCACCGGACGCGGATCTGTCGGCATGGCGCCACGTCGTCAACGCCAAGGCGAACCCGGACGGTCAGGTCGACATCGCCATGGTCGGCAAGTACGTGCAGATCCGCGACTCCTATATCTCGCTCAACGAGGCGCTCACGCACGGGGGCTTGAAGTCGCGCACCCGCGTCAACATTCACTACGTCGAATCGACGGACATCGAGCAGCACGGCACGCGCTTGCTCGAGGGCATGGATGCCATCCTGGTCCCCGGCGGGTTCGGCGAGCGGGGCGTCGAGGGCAAGATCCAGGCCGTGCGCTTCGCGCGCGAGAGCCGCATTCCCTACCTCGGCCTGTGTCTCGGGATGCAGATCGCCATCATCGAGTACGGCCGCCACGTGCTCGGCCTCGCCCATGCGAACAGCACCGAGTTCAACAAGGCGACGCCGCACCCCGTCATCGCGCTGATCACGGAGTGGCAGGACCAGGCGCACGGCTCGCAGCTGCGCGACGAGGGCTCGGTCAAGGGGGGCACCATGCGGCTCGGCGCCCAGGAGGTGCTGCTCGCCGCAGGCTCCCGCGCTCGCGAGCTCTACGGCCGCGACACGATCCTCGAGCGCCACCGCCACCGCTACGAGTTCAACAACAACTATCTCGACCGGTACCGGCAGGCGGGCCTCAGGTTCTCCGGCTTCTCGCGGGATGGGCTCGTCGAGATCATCGAGCTCCCGGGCCACCCCTGGTTCATCGCCACGCAGTTCCATCCGGAGTTCACCTCGACGCCTCGCGACGGGCATCCGCTCTTCAGCGCCTTCGTCCGGGCCGCGCGAGCGCAGCGCCTCGCGCAGCTGCCCGTGGCCGCCGGAGCATGAGGCTCGCGGGGCACCTCGTCGGTCTCGACCGCCCGTTCTTCCTCATCGCGGGACCTTGCGTCATCGAGAGCCCCGGTCTCACGGTCGACGTCGCGGGCCGGCTGAAGGAGATCACGGGAAGGCTCGCCATCCCGTTCATCTTCAAGGCGTCGTTCGACAAGGCGAACCGCTCGTCGCGCGCAAGCTACCGGGGACCGGGCATCGAGGCGGGGCTGCGCGTGCTGGAGAGCGTGCGCAAGGACGTGGGTGTGCCGGTGCTCACGGACGTTCACGAGGACACACCGATCGCCGAGGTGGCTGCAGTCGTGGACGTCCTGCAGACGCCGGCCTTTCTCTGCCGTCAGACCAACTTCATTCTGAGCGTCGTCTCGCAGGGCAAGCCCGTCAACATCAAGAAGGGTCAGTTCCTCTCCCCGTGGGAGATGCGGAACGTCGTCGAGAAGGCGCGCTCGACCGGCAACGACCACATCCTCGTCTGCGAGCGCGGGTTCTCCTTCGGATACCAGAACCTGGTTTCCGACATGCGCTCGCTCTCGATCATGCGCGAGACGGGCTGTCCCGTCGTGTTCGACGCGACGCATTCGGTGCAGCTGCCCGGAGGGCAGGGGACGAGTTCCGGCGGACAGCGTGAGTTCGTGCCGGTCCTCGCACGGGCCGCGATCGGCGTCGGCATCGCGGGCCTGTTCATGGAGACGCATCCGGATCCCGCGAAGGCACTGTCGGACGGGCCGAACGCCTGGCCGCTCGCGCGCATGGAGCCGTTGCTCGTCACGCTCAAGGCGCTCGATCAGGCCGTCAAGTCGGCACCGCTCGAGGAGTCGCTCCTGTGAGCGGAAGCGCTACACGGGCCGGGCACGGGTCTGCTAGGCTTCGCCGACTATGAAGTGGCTCGCCGCCGCGCTGTTGGTCGTCCTCGTGCTCCTGCAGTACCGGCTCTGGATGTCCGACAGCGGCGTGCGTGCGCTTCCTCCGCTCGAGGCGTCGGTCGCGGCCCAGCGAGCGGAGAACGATCAGCTGGAGCAGCGCAACCGCCGGCTCGCCGCGGAGGTGCACGACCTCAAGAACGGCATGACCGCGCTCGAGGAGCGGGCTCGCAGCGAGCTCGGCATGATCGGACCCAACGAGACCTTCTACCAGGTCGTGCCCCCGGCGAGCTCCGACAACCAGACTCAAACCGCATCGCGCTGAGGCGGCGGCCGGACGCGTAGTGATGCACTACTGGCTCATCATGCCGGCGGCGGGAAGCGGGAGCCGGTTCGGCGACCGCCTGCCCAAGCAGTACACCGAGATCCGCGGCCGCACCCTCATCGAGTGGGCGCTCGACCCTTTCGCGCGCGATCCGCGCTGCGCCGGTATCGTCGTGGCGCTCGCTCCCGGGGACCCCCACTGGATGCGGGTGGCGCAGCGGGACTGGCCTCGCCTCACGACCGTGGAGGGGGGTGCGGAGCGGAGCCGGTCGGTCCGCAACGGTCTCGCCGCGCTCGCCGGCCGCGCCGCGGCTGGCGACTGGGTGCTGGTGCACGATGCCGCGCGGCCGTGCCTCCCCGACGCGGATCTGGAGCGCCTGCTCCTCGAGTGCGGCGATCACGCGGTCGGCGGCCTGCTCGCGGCGCCCGTGGCCGACACCCTCAAGCTCTGCGATGCGGGCGCGCTCGTCGAGCGGACGGTCGACCGCGCGGGCCTTTGGCGCGCGCTCACGCCGCAGATGTTCCGCTACGGGATGCTCTGCGCGGCGCTCGATGCGGCGTTCGCCGCCGGCCGCTCGCCCACCGATGAGGCGCAGGCGCTCGAATGGACGGGCGCGCGGCCCGTCCGGGTGCAGGGATCGGCGACGAACATCAAGATCACGACCGCCGAGGATCTCGCCCTCGCGATCGCACTCCTCGCAGGGGCGAGCTCGGGAGGCGCAATGAGGATCGGATCGGGGTTCGACGTGCATGCGTTCGGACCCGGCGACTTCGTGATGCTCGGCGGCGTGCGGGTTCCGCATACGCACGGCGTGCTCGCCCATTCGGACGGAGACGTGGTCCTGCATGCGCTCTGCGATGCCCTGCTCGGAGCCGGCGGGCTCGGCGACATCGGCCAGCATTTTCGCGACGACGATCCCCGGTGGCGGGGCGTTGCGAGCAGCGGGTTCGTGCGCTCGGCGCTCGCAATGCTGCGGGAGCGCGGGCTCGCCGTGGTCAACGCCGATATCACGCTGCTCGCCGAGGCGCCGCGGCTCTCCGGATACCGCGATGAGATACGCGCCACCGTCGCCGGCCTGCTCGAGGTGGAGGCGGGCTGCGTCAACATCAAGGCGACGACGACCGAGCGCCTGGGATTTCTCGGCCGGCGCGAAGGCATCGCCGCGCAGGCCGTCGTGCTCCTGAGGGAGGCAGCCGCGGCTCAGGTGGCCGCGGCTCAGGCGGGGCGAGAGGACAGCAGCACATAGAGCGCGCCGGTGCCGCCATCGACGGCGCGGGCCGACACGAACGCGAGGACGCGCGAGCTGCGTTGCAGGACCGCGCTCACCGTGGACTTCAGCACCGGTCCCCCTGGACCCGAGCGCAGGCCCTTGCCATGGATGATCCGCACGCACGTGAGACCCCGCTCCAGCGCTTCGGCCATGAACTCTCGCAGCACGGCCTTGGCCTCGCGTGCGGTGAGGCCGTGCAAGTCGAGCTCCGCCTGGATACGGTAGTGTCCCCGACGGAGCTTCCGCAGAACGGCGTCCTGCACTCCCGGGCGCGCGTACGAGGCCACCTCTCCGCCGCCGAGCGAGGGATCCTCGACGGCGGTGTGCAGGCTCTCATCGAGAATTGCGAGGCGGTCGGCGCGCGTGAAGCGCGCCCGAGGGGGAGGTTTCGAGCGCGGGGGAAGCGGGGAGTCGTGCCGCAGCGGGCGCACGTCGCGTGTCGCCTCGCGGAACAGGGCCTTATCCTCCTCCAGCGCGGGCTCGCCCTCCGCCTCCCGCGAGGGGCTTCCACCCGCTATATTGGCGCGCCGTTTCGCACTGGCCATGTCCACAAGATGATAACGTGAAGATCCTGCTCAGCAACGACGACGGGTACCGCGCCGAGGGCATCCTCCGCCTGAGGGAGGCGCTTGCGCCGCTCGCCGACATCACCATCGTCGCGCCGGACCGCAACCGCAGCGGAGCGAGCAATTCCCTCACCCTCGATGTGCCGCTGCGGGTGTTCGGGCCCGAGCCGGGGGTGTACTACGTCGTCGGGACGCCCACCGACTGCGTGCATCTCGCCATCTCCGGCTTCTTCGACTTCGAGCACGACATGGCGATCTCCGGGGTCAACGACGGGCCGAACCTGGGGGATGACGTGCTCTACTCGGGAACCGTGGCCGCGGCCATCGAGGGACGCTTCCTCGGCCTGCCGACGCTCGCGCTCTCCTTGTGCACCGCGCCTCGCAGCGGCCGGCACTTCGAGACCGGCGCCCGCGTCGCGCGGCTGCTGCTCGAGCGGTTGCTCGAGCAGCCGCTCGAGCGGGCGCTCATTCTCAACGTCAACGTGCCGGACGTGCCCTTCGATGAGCTCGAGGGGTTTCGCGCAACGCGGCTCGGCTTCCGGCATCGATCGGAGCACGTGATCCGCGCGCACGATCCGCGGGGACAGCCCGTGTACTGGATCGGGCCGGCGGGGCCTCAAGCGGACGCCGGCGCCGGAACCGATTTCCACGCCATCGCCGAGGGCTATGTCTCGGTCACTCCGCTGCAGATCGATTTCACGCGGCACGCGGCCCTGCCCGCGGTCGCGAGCTGGCTGGGCGGCATCCATGTCTGACCTGAGGATGACGGGCATCGGCATGACTTCGGCTCGCACGCGCGACCGGCTCGTGCAGCGCTTGCGGGAGCAGGGGATCTCGAACCTGAGCGTCCT
>JASHYG010000290.1 GCA_030043215.1 Gammaproteobacteria bacterium | reverse complement strand
AGCGCGATACCGCCCGAGGACGGCGGCGGAGCGCTGATGATCTCGAGGTCACGGTAGGTGCCGCGGACCGGTGTGCGGTCCTTCACCCGATAGTCCGCCAGATCCTGCGCGGTGATGATGCCGCCGCCGCGCTGGACGAAGGCGGCGATCTCGCGCGCCATCGCGCCCGTGTAGAAATCGTCGGGCTTTGCGGCGATGCGCTCCAGGGTCCGCGCGAGCGCGGGCTGCTTGAAGAGGTCGTCCTGCCGCCATCCCTTGCCGCCGTTCTGAAAGATGCGCCTCGAGTCCGGGAACTGTGCAAGGCCGCGGTCGAGCGACATGAGGCGCGCATCGCGCCAGCTCAGCGCGTAGCCGTCGCGCGCGAGGCGGATGGCGGGCCCGATCACGCGCTTGAGACCGAGCTTGCCGAAATGCTGCTCGGCGTACACCAGCCCCTTCACGGACCCGGGCACTCCGACGGCGAGATAGCCGATGCGGCTCAAGCCCGGGACGACGTTTCCATGGGCGTCCTGGTACATGTTCGCCGTGGCCTTGCCGGGCGCCGTCTCGCGAAAGTCGATGAAGTGGGTCTCGCCGTCGCGCAGCCGGATGAGCATGAACCCGCCGCCGCCCAGGTTGCCGGCCTCCGGGTAGACCACCGGCATCGCGAATCCGGTCGCGACCGCGGCGTCGATGGCGTTGCCGCCGGCCCGCAACATCTCCACGCCCGCCTGCGAGGCCAGCTCCTCGGCACTCGCGACCATCCCGTGCTGAGCGTGTACGGGATGCAGGCCTCCTCCCGCAAGCGAGGGAAGGGGCGCCGCGATTGCGGCAAGCAGCGCGAGGAAGACCGGCAGACGGATTTTCACGAGGAGCCTCGATCCCAGGGAGGAGAGTGGGAGTATAGCCGCGGTGGAGCGGCGCACGATCAGCGCTCTTTCCCGGTCAGGATGCCGAGGCGCAGGAGCCGCAGCGCGAGCGCGTCCAGAGAGCCGTCCCGGGCGCCTGGCGCACCGCGCTCGGAGTCGCGTCCCAGTGACTCGGTGAGAGCCACGGCCTCTGCGAGCTCGATCCGGACGCCGCCGCCGAGGACCTCGCTCGGAATGACGCATACGCCACCCCGTGCGACGGCATGGGCCAGAGTTCGTGCCACGGTGACGTTCGCCGGCTGCAGGTCGGCCCATCGCACGTGCCGTCCGAGTGAGTGGGCGCACCTCAGTATCCTCGCGAAGGGTGTCAGCGAGCCGGCCGCAACCAGGTACAAGAGATTACGGACGATCGGCGCATCCCGGCGGCCGGCTCCGCTCAGGGACTCGGCGGCGTCCCCGATCGTCCTCGAGCCGCCCGCCATGAGTGATCGAATGGCCTCGATGAAGTCCACTTGAAAGTGAAGGGCGCCTCGCGGCACCTTGACCGCGGTACCGATGCGCTCGGGATCATCGATTGCACCGATGATCGCGTCGTCGATTCGCGGGCGAGGATTGCACGGGGCGCTCGGGCCGCTCGGCCGGAAGAAGATGTCGCGGCGAAAGTGCGGATTGCACGCGAAGTCGAGCGCCAGACGGCGCTGCCGCTCCGTCGTGAGCCCGGCGATGCTTGCGGCGGCGGAGTCATCGACCAGCAGACCCACATGATTATCAGTGAGCGTGGCGCTGCCGGCATAGCGCAGGCCGGCCTCGGCCATCTGGTCGGCCACATCGATGCAGTAGAACGCCTCCCACGCCTCGGTCATGAACTCGTGCGCAACGTACTCGACGGGCGAGCCCGCACAGGAGCGCAGCGCGGCGGCGGCGCCGGGATGCGCATCGAGATAGCGCAGCCGCGAGTCGCTCAAGCGCTCGAGAGAACGCAGCGCCTCGCGCGTTTGCTGCAGTGAATCGCCGCTCGAGATGGGGGCCAGCTCGAGGAGCAGCCTCCGCACCGGCACCTCGCTCGCCCAGCCCGGCAGACAGTTGTAGCTGACATAAACGAGGCCGGTGGCGCTGAGGCGCCGGCGGATCAGTGCGCGGATCGCTTCCCGGTCAGGCGCCGACACCCAGCCGTAGACACCGTGCAGGACGATGAAATCGAACGCGGGCAGGGGCTGCAAGAGCAGATCCTCGAATGACGCTTCGTGAAAGCGGATGTTGTGGATCCCGAGGGCCGCAGCGCGCCGCTCGGCAGCTTCGATGTGCGCCGGATTGAGATCGCACGCGTGAAACTCCGCCTGCGGGAATGCGCCTGCGTGGACGATCGCCGAATGGCCGCGTCCGCAGCCTAGCTCCAGATAGCTGAATCGGTTGCGCAAGTTGGCCGCCCGAACGGAGCTCAGCGCCGCGACGTAATCGAGCCAGGCCGGCGATAGCTCGCGGAAGTAAGTATCCGGATAGATCGAGTCCGTCGCCGGCCCGCCTCCGCGGCCGGCGCGATTCGTGTGGTCGCGCATGGGGTCGAGTCTCCGTGGCCGTCCCTCGATCTGAGGGAGGCGAACAAAAAGACTCGGCCGGACGCCCGGCGGGCGACCGGCATAAGAAAGGCCCGCACGAAGCGGGCCTTGAGCGGCACGACTATAGGCGACAGGCGCCGCTGTCGCAAGCCCGTCGGCGCCTGTTAGACTGGGCAGCGACGAACGGGCGTTCACACGCCGAAAATAAGCCTCTGAGCGACCACGTATGATCTACCCCAGATTGCGCTCCGCACTGCCTGCGTGCTGGCTCGCCTGCTTGCTCGCGCCGGCCGCGTTCGCTCAGGGCACGCCGACCGCCGACAGCGGCGCCTCGTCCTCGTCCTCCGCCGCGATCGAGAACTCGGTGGTCAAGGTCTTCGCCACCGTGAGCTACCCGGATCCCTTCAGGCCCTGGACGAAGCAGACGCCGCGCGATATCACCGCGTCCGGTGTCGTCATCGAGGGGGACCGCATCCTCACCAACGCGCACGCCGTGCTCTATGCCAACGACATCCAGGTGCAGGCGACGAAGGAGGGCGACAAGATCTCGGCGACGGTCGCCGCCATCGCGCCGGGGATAGACCTCGCCGTGCTGAGGCTCGACGATCCGTCGTTCTTCCGCAGCCATCTGCCCATCGCGCGCGCGAGCGCACTGCCGCAGATCAAGGATCCCGTGCTCGTCTACGGCTTTCCGGAGGGCGGCAATTCGCTGTCGATCACCAAGGGCATCGTGTCGCGCATCGAGTTCGTACCCTACAACTTTCCGGCATCCGGCCTGCGCATCCAGATCGACGCAGCCATCAATCCCGGCAACAGCGGCGGTCCGGCGATCGAGGGCAACGAGATGATCGGGCTCGCCTTCAGCCGGCTCGGCGGTGACGCGCAGAACATCGGCTACATCATTCCCAACGAGGAAGTCGAGCTGTTCCTGCAAAGCATCGTCGGCGGGCACTACGAGGGAAAGCCGGCCATGTACGACGTGCTGCAGACGCTCGAGAATCCGGCGCTGCGCAGCTTCCTGAGGCTCGACTCCTCGGTCACGGGCGTGGTCGTCCACCAGCCCTACCGCTCGGACGCGGCCTATCCCCTCAAGGAGTGGGATGTCATCACCCGCATCGGCGACACGCCGATCGACGATCAGGGGATGATCAACATCAATCCGGACGTGCGCCTGAGCTTCGGCTATCTGCTGCAGAAAGTCGTCAAGAATGGAGAGGTCCCGCTCACCATCGTGCGGGGCGGAAAAACGCTGCACATCGAGCTGCCGGTGTCACGCGAGCGGTCGCTGCTCGTGCCGGCCCTCGAGGGTGACTATCCTTCCTACTTCATCTATGGCCCGCTCGTGTTCTCCAGGGCCACGGCGGACTTCGTGGGTGCGCTCAGCAATAATGCCCGTGTGCTCAACGGTCTGAGCGTCCTGCGCAGTCCGCTGATCACCCAGCGCTCGGATCAGCCGAGCGCTGACCGCTCGGAGCTCGTGGTGGTCACCTCGCCGTTCTTTCCGAACAAGCTGGCGGAGGGGTATTCCAGTCCCGCGGGCCAGGTCGTCTACTCGGTCAACGGAACGCGCGTGCGCAGCCTCGCTCAGCTCGTCGCGCTGCTGCGCGACCTCAAGGATGAGTTCGTCGTGATCGAGTTCGACAGCCGCGGCGGAGAGGCGCTCGTCTTTCCACGCAAGGAGATGGCCGCGGCGACCGACGAGATTCTGACGGACAACGGCGTGCGTGCCCAGGGCTCGTCCGACATGATGGCCGTATGGCAGGGAAAGGCGGCAAAGTAGGCCCGGGGCGCCGCGCCGCGCGAGTCGGCCGGCCCGGTCACGCCGGGGACGCGAAGCTGCGCCGTGTCACGACGGCGCGGCTCGGGGAGATGAAGGCTCGCGGCGAGAAGATCGCCATGCTCACGGCGTACGACTTCTCATTCGCCCGCATTCTCGATGGGGCGGGGCTCGACGTTCTGCTCGTCGGCGACAGCGCGTCGAACGTCGTCCATGGCCACGAGACCTCGGTTCCCATCACGCTCGATCAGATGATCGATCACGCGGCGGCCGTGGTGCGCGGAGTGGAGCGCGCGCTCATCGTCGTGGACTTGCCCTTCGGCACGTACCAGGGCAACAGCCAGCTCGCCCTGGAGAGCGCCGTGCGCATCATGAAGGAGGCCGGCGCGCACAGCGTGAAGATGGAGGGCGGGGACGTCATCATCGACAGCGTCAGGCGCGTCCTGTCGGCGGGCATTCCCGTGATGGGCCACCTGGGGCTCACCCCGCAGTCGATCTACAAGTTCGGCAGCTACACCGTGCGGGCGACCAAGCAGGAGGAGGCCGAGCAGCTGATGCGAGATGCGCTGCTGCTGCAGGAGACGGGTTGTTTCGCCCTGGTGCTGGAGAAGATCCCCGCTCGTCTCGCCGCGCGCGTCGCGAAGCGGCTCACCATCCCGGTCATCGGCATCGGCGCGGGCTCGCAGGTGGACGGGCAGGTTCTCGTCACGCACGACATGCTGGGCCTCAACAAGGAGTTCTCGCCGCGATTCTTGCGCCGCTACGCCGAGCTCCACGAGGTGATGTCGGAGGCATTCGGCCGGTACCTGGCCGACGTGAAGGCGGGCCGGTTCCCCTCGGCGGAGGAGAGCTACTGAGCGGCCAAGCGCTGACCCGATGCCCTTGTAGAGGAGCTTTCGCTTACAATCCGCCGCAGCCCATCCGTGCAAGCCAACCACCGCGAGGAATGTCATGGCCCTTTCCCTCTACGCTGCGACCGTCCCGAGCTGTCAACAGATCCTGGGGTCCATCGCCGGCCTGCTCGCCAAGGCCGAGGCGTTTTGCACCGAGAAAGCCATCGCGCCGCAGGACATCATCCAGGCGCGCCTCGCTCCGGACATGCTTCCCTTCGCCTACCAGGTGAAGTCGACTGCGGTCCACTCGCTCGGCGCCATCGAGGCCGTCCGCAAGGGCGTCTTCTCCCCCGATATGGCGGCACCGCCCGACAGCTTCGCGGCGCTGAAGGCGCTGGTCGCCGGAACGCTGGCCGCGCTGGAGAAGGTGAGCGCCTCCGAGGTCGAAGGATTCATCGGGCGCGATATGCGGTTCTCATTCGGTGAGCACCACATCGACTTCACCGCGGAGAATTTCCTACTCTCCTTCTCGCAGCCCAACTTCTACTTTCACGCGACGACGGTGTACGACATCCTGCGCTGGAAGGGGCTTGCGATCGGGAAGCGGGATTTCATGGGCAAGCTGCGGATCAAGGCGTAGCCGCCGCTATCGCATCAGCTCGAGCGGCTTCGGCAGCCTGGCGAGCAGCTCCTCGCTGAACTCCGCGTCGATGTGGAAGAACGCCAGGCGCGCCGGCTTCTCGGAGCGGTTCTCCCAGGCGTGGTCCGTCCCGCGCTGAACCACGACGTCGCTCTTCGTCAGGGTCACCTCGCTGTCGTCGAGGATCAGAACCACCTCTCCCTCGATGACCACGACGTAATCGAGCGTCTTCGTTCGGTGCATCACCGTCCGCTTGCCGCCGTCCTTGGGCGGGTAAATGTCGATGATGCGCAAGAGGTGGCCCGAGGCGGGCATGATCGTGAACTCCCGCTCGTTGGGCTCGCGCGCCTCGGCGGACGTGAGCACCGGAACGGCTCGCGAGGCGCTCCACATCTCGAAGAAGTCGGCGCCGACGGAGCGGCCGTGCATCGGGTGATGCTGTGGAGGCGGCCCATCGGACAGCACGACGGACTTGCCGCTTGCGTCGTGGCCGGTGACGACACGCCTCACGGACGAGGTCTAGGGGGTGATGGACAAGAACAGTACGAGCGCCGTCCCGTCCGCCTCGGTTCGAGCCGCGCCGTTCACCCGTACGCCAGGCTTCACCAGAGAGGCATCACCCGCCTCGATCAGCGTGATGGTCGTCCGCGGCGATACCTCGATGCTCTGCGCGCCGCCTTTGTAGGACACTCGGAGCGTGACTCCCGAGCTGCCGCCGGAGGCGGCCTGCACACTGCCGCTCGTCATCGTGATGTTGCCGTTCGTCATGGTCGTGTTCGGCCGGCCCATCGGGCTGTGGCCTTCGCCCATGCCGCGCAAGCTCTCCGGGAAGATGTGGCATTCCGTCGCATGCAGCTTGCCGTG
>JASHYG010000028.1 GCA_030043215.1 Gammaproteobacteria bacterium | reverse complement strand
GGCAGTCCCTCGCTCAGCATGAACTCCATGCTGAAATAGGCGATTCGACCGACGGAGGTGGATCCGTGCATCTGCTCGAACCAGCTACGTCTCTCCCGCGCCACCTGCGCCTCGCGTAGCAGCCCGTCGACCTTCGCTCGAAACTCCGTATCGCCGAGGAGTCGCGCGAGATCCTCCCGCGAGACCGCCTGCAGGACGACCCACGGGTTACGCGTCCGCTCCCAGATCGTCCCCTCGAGCCGCCTCCAGAGCTCGTCTGCTCCATGACTCCAGGACCAGCGCAGATCGAGAGCGAGCTCCGTCAGCGCGCGAAACGTCGCAAGCTCGCCCGAACCGAGCTCAGGGGGTGCCGATCCTTCCATTCTCCTCTCCTGGTCACGCCGCGGCGCGCATTCTGCGGACCGCTTCCACCGTCCCCACGCTCGCCTCTCCCGAGCCTTTCAAGAGCGCCTCGAGCATCTCGCTGCCGACGGTAATGTACCCCGCCGTCATCGGTTACCCTCAACCGCCCGACCCGTGCAGTCGCCGGGTCCGGATTGCGCGATCCGGAGAGACCTTGACGAGCAGGAGGTCCGCATCGAGCATCTCCATGAGTCGGCCCGTCAGCGTCCCGACGAGCGCCGTCAGGGACTTGCGGTGCGTCAGCGCTCCGCTCACGAGAAGATCGTAAGCGCGATGCGCCGCGAACTCCGGGATAACGGTCGCCGGCTCTCCGGGGAGGATGTGCAGTCCCGCCGGATCGACATCCGCCTCCCAGGCTCGCTCGGAGAACCTGGCGTGGTACGCTCTGAGCGCCTGTGGCGCCGACCCCTCGAATGGGTCTGCATAAAGGATCTCCAGGCTGCCCGATCCGGCGGCAGTCAGCTGCCTCGCGCAGGTCAGAATCGAGCGGGTGAGCGCGGGAGCCTCATCGTCTGAGATGTCGACAGCCGCCGCGACCCGCAATCCTCTCCCCCACATCCGTCCGCGGGTCAGCAGGAGCGGCACCGGGCAGGCACGCACGAGGTCCCAATCGCTCGCACCTGCGATTTCTCCGCCACCGTTGCGCGCTGCACGCAACCCGCGAATCACCAGGTCGGCCCGGCAACGCCCCGCCTTGCGAACGATGCTCTCGTACTCCGGACTCTCGCAGGCGCCATCGATCGCAACCGGAATATCGTGGACCGCAAGGGACTGCCAGAGCGCCTGCAGGCGCTCACGGGATTCAACGGCGCACCGCGCCTGTGCCGTTTGCGCCGCACTCGTCTCATACTGATGGCGCTGAAAGAAGGCGACGTCCGCGTTGCACTGAAAGAGCTCCAAGCGAGCGTGAAGAAGCCGCGCGAGAGTCACCCCCTTCACGAGCGTCTGTCGCTCACGTTCGTCATCACCGATGATCACGAGGATCGATTCGATTCGTTCCATGGAGACACTCCGCTGTTCGCGTTTCTTTCATAACACCCTGTCTGCGGGCCACGCATCCGCATTGCTACGGATTGGAGACATGCGGATCGCGGAGCTCAATGAGCGCACGAACACACGAGCTGTGTTCGTGCGAAGTTCAGGAGGTAGTCGATGCGCGTCAGAATCGTCGTCGCCGATCGGTGCGAGGCGACCTTCTACGATCTGAACCACTTCCATGGCGAGTTGGAATTCGCCGGACGCCTCGCACACCCTGAATCACGCCTGCACGAGCAAGATCTCACGAGCGATCGCCCGGGACGGGTGTTCGATCACGCGCCTCTTCAGGATCACCGTCGGGGCGCCACCGCACGCCACGGTGCGGGCGGGGAGCGCAGTGCGCGCGACCACGAAGCCGAGATCTTCGCGCGACACATTGCGGAGGTCCTCGTTCGTGCCCGGCAACAGGCGCACTTCGATCGGCTGGTCATCATCTCGCCACCGCGCTTTCTCGGCATCCTGCGCGAGATACTGCCGCAGAGCGTGCAGGCGACCATCGTCGCAGAGATCGCCAAAGATCTCGTACACGAGCACCTGAGCGCGGTTCGCAGTGAGATCTCCGTAACGATGTTCCGGCCCGCTTGAGGGGACCCAGCCCGGATCGTGGAACGTAGGAGGTCACATCGGCGATGTCCGGCGAGTCGTGGAAGTTACTGACCCGATCCGCTGCGCCCTCCTCAGGAGAGATGGCCGCGATACAGCTCTGCGATCGCGGATGCAAATCGCGCCTCGAGCGCCGGTCGCTTGGGCTTCTGGGTCGGGGTAACGAGTCCTTCGCCGACCGTCCAGACCTCGGTGCTGAGAAACACGGCCCGGGGCCGGGCGTACGCCGGATAATCCCGCACCGCCGCCGCGATGCGGCCGAGCGCCCACTGGAGAGCGGCCGCCGATCGAAGGCTTGCGGAGTGTCCGGGATCGAGCCCGAGCCGTTGCGCCTCGCGAGCCCAGCTCTCGCGATTGAGGACGGCGAGCGCTGCGATGTAGGGGCGACCTTCTCCGATCACCATCACCTGCTCGAACACGGTGTCGCCGAGAATCGCCGTCTCCAGATCGACCGGTGCGATCTTCTCACCGGTGGAGGTTACGATGATGTCCTTCAACCGGCCCCTGATCACGATGCGGCCAGCGACCAGTTGCGCCTGGTCGCCCGTGTGAAGCCAGCCGTCCGGTCCGATCGCACGCGCGGTCTCCTCGGGTCGCTGCCAGTAGCCGAGCATCACATTGGGTCCCCGCACCAGAAGCTCCGCCTGATCTCCGATTCTCACCTCCACGCCCGGAAGGGGGCGACCGACGGAGCCCGGCGCGTTGTCAGTCAGTGTGTTGCACGCGATGACTGGGGCAGCCTCCGTGAGCCCGTAACCCTCCAGCATCGGGACGCCGAACGCGAGGAACGCGTGCGAGACGTGAGGTGCCAGAGGCGCACCGCCCGTGACCGCAGCGCGTAAGCGGCCGCCGAAACGCGCCCGAACCCGCGCTGCGAGCCACCGATCGAGCACCCCTTCGAACAGCCGCGAAGACCGGCCTCCCGAAGTGGCGAGCCCGTGCACACGTTCGAACCGTCGCCATCCCGCGCTCACGGCCCAAGCGAACACCGCTCGGCTGACGGGTCGATGCTCCAACGAATCCAGCAGCGCCCCGTACGCCCGCTCATAGATACGCGGGACGGAGATGAGTACGGTCGGACGAATCGCTTGGAAATCCTCCGCCAGCTTGGACACCGCGCGGGAGAACGCCACCGCGGCGCCGGCGGCGATCGGAAGGTAGTACCCGGCGGTGCGCTCCAGGGTGTGGGAGAGCGGCAAGAATGAGAGGAATAGATCGGTCGGGAGAACCGGTATGGCCTCCATCACCGACTGGACATTGGAGAGTATGTTCCGGTGCGAGAGCATCACGCCTTTCGGGCGTCCCGTCGTGCCCGAGGTATAAACGATCGCGGCAAGCGATTCGGCGTCGATCGGCACAGGCTCCACGGCTGCAGCGCTCGAGGCCGCCGCCGCGAGCCACGGAGCGAGCGACCGCGCCAGCGGCTCGAGCTGCGGCTCCTCCGCGCCGAGATAAACGACGCGGCGCAGTGAGGGCATGCGCTCCTTCAAGGGCTCGAGCGCCTTCCACCGCGCTGCCGATTCCACAAACAGCAGTGAAGCCCCGCTGTCGGAGAGGACGTAGGCCAGGCTTTCCGGGTTGTCCACCACGTGCATGGGCACCGGAACGAAGCCGAGGGACAGCGCGGCCTGGTCCATGTAGACGTGCGCGAGGCCGTTGCCGACCAGAATGCCGATCCGTGCACCCGACGGCAGACTCTCCGCGCGCAGCGCCCGGCGCCAGGCACCGACCTGCCGCCCAACGTCCACCCAGGAATAACTGACCCATCCGCTGCCCTCGAACTGGCGATAGGCTTCCCTTGACGGCGTTCGGGCAATGCGCCACTCGAGGAGCTCCGGCAGCGTCGCAAGGCCTGCGAGCCGATCGAACCCCTCGGCACCTCGCATCGCGCTCGCGTGCACCGTCATCCGATCGTCCGTCCTCCGTGATACCAAGGCTCAAATCGTAACCGGAGTGCCGGATGAGTGCCTGCGCACATGTACGTACCCATCACGGATGACGAGCCACCGAGGCCGGCGGATACGTAGATACACGACTGGCACGGGCTCGGGCGGGTGCTCACAGTTGCGGTGAATGTTCCGCGCCCGCACGGCGCACTATCAAGAGGAGGACGCGATCATGAGTCTGGTTCGATGGGATCCGTTCGGTGACTTCGAGAGTCTTCTCAACCTACCCCGCTCACTCGCTTTGCGGCGGCTCGCTCTGGACGATGGCGGGGAGGCGAAGCTCCAGTGGTCTCCTTCCGCCGACATCAGCGAGACCGATAAGGAGTATCTGGTTCGCGCAGAACTGCCGGCCGTCAAGAAAGAGGACGTGAAGGTCACCGTTCATGCTGGGCTGCTCACCATCGAGGGTGAGCGCAAGCAGAGTAACGAGGACAAGGGCGAGAAGTACCACCGCATCGAGAGCTTCCACGGCACGTTCACCCGTCAGTTCTCCTTACCGCAGAACGTCGACGTGAACGCCATTCGCTGCGAGAGCCAGGAGGGCGTACTCACTATCCATATTCCGAAGAAGACGATCGAGAAACCAAAGCAGATCGAGATCAAGGTGCAGTAGTGCGGCCTCGCGGTTCGGGCGGTCATGTTCGTTGCAACCGTCCGAGCCGTGATCCTGGAGGTCCCCATGGCGACATTGCATGTTCGTTCCAACCGAATCCCGAAACCAACGGACAGCGCCGCTCCTCCTCGGGCGACTGATGCAATCGCTCGAAGTCTTGCGAGCGGCGCTCCGTGGATGCCCGAGAAAGTGGAGCGCGGCGAGGCGCCTCTCGATGCCATTGCACGGGAGGACATGATCCGTACCGCCGCCTACCTGCGCGCCGAGTGCCGTGGGTTCGAGCCGGGCCACGAGCTCGAAGACTGGCTCGCTGCGGAGCACGAGATCGACGACTGGATCGCCACGCGAGCGGCGCCGCAGCGCCACTCTCTCTAGCACCTCGGTACGGCCGCGTACGGTTCTCCAACGAGAAGACTGCGACAATTCCGTATGGTCGCGGTCTTGCCGGTGGTCCACGATGGCCTCGCCATCATCAGATTGCGGCGGCGAATCCGAAATGAAGCGTGTGGCGGTCCTCACAAGTGGCGGCGACGCACCCGGGATGAACGCGGCTATCCGCGCCGTCGTGCGGATGGGGGCTTCCCTCGGTCTTGAGGTTTTCGGCGTCAAGCACGGCTATGTGGGCCTCATCGCGGGGGACTTCACGAGGCTCGGACCCCGCGACGTGGGAGGAATCATCGACCAGGGAGGCACCGTGCTCGGTACCAGCCGTTCACCGCAATTCCTGACCGAGGCGGGCCAGGCGACGGCAGCTCGCCGACTTCAAGAGCGCGACATCACCGGGCTCATCGTTATCGGGGGGAACGGTTCGCAGCGCGGTGCGGCGGCACTTTCCTCTCGCGGCGTCGAGGTGCTGGGGGTTGCCTCGACGATCGATAACGATCTGCCCGGATCGGACGCGACGATCGGATCCACGACCGCCCTCGATGTGGCGCTCGAGGCGATCGATCGATTGCGTGTGACCGCCTCGGCGCACGGTAGGGTGTTCCTGGTCGAGCTCATGGGCCGCAGGTGCGGCTATCTCGCCCTAGTCGCCGGACTCACCGGGGGAGCCGAGGCGATCGTGATTCCCGAGGTCGAGCAATGCCCCGAGGACATCGCCACCGCCGTGCGTGCCGCCTATGAACGAGGCAAGAGCCATGCGATCGTGGTCGTCGCCGAAGGCGCGGTGCACAACGCAGATGCTCTCGAGAGGTATTTCACCGCGCATCACGAACGGCTCGGATTTGAGCTGCGCGTCACCAAGCTCGGCCACATCCAGCGGGGCGGCGCTCCCTGCGTATTCGATCGGCTGAGCGCCTCGCTGCTCGGTGCTGCGGCCGTGGAGCATCTGCACGCCGGTGTGCATGGCATTCTGCTCGGCATCGTGAAGGGACAGGTCACCTCGAGCTCGCTCGCCGAGGTGATAGACGCTCCCAAGCCCCTCGATGAGCGGCTCATGAGTCTCGCCCGCACGCTCGCTCAATGAGGACGACCGCTGTGCGACACAGTCATTTGCTCGAGGAGAAACGCACGTGTTACTGAAAGACATCTGCACCCCTGATGTCATCCATTGCCGTCCCGGCACCAGTGTGCTCGGTGCCGCCCGGCTCATGCGTGAGCATCACGTCGGCGACCTCGTCGTGATCGATGAGGCCGACAGCGATCAGGTGCCCCTGGGCATGGTCACCGACCGGGACATCGTCGTCGAGGTGCTCGCGCAGGAGCGCGATCCGGCGGCGCTCACGGTACGAGAGATCATGCATCGGCCGGTCGTCATCGCCAATGCGCTCGAGGATGCCTCCGACGCCGTCGAGCGGATGAAGCTAAACGGCGTACGTCGCATCCCCGTCGTCGGCTCGAACCGCACACTCGTGGGAATCGTCTGTCTCGACGACCTGCTGAGAGGACTCGCTGCCGACGCGAACAAGTTGGTCGATATCATCGACCGGGAGCAGGGTCGCGAGCATCGCTCGCGCCGATGAGTGCGGTCGCACTTCAGAGAGGAGCGTGATTCCATGAATGTCGGAAAACTCTGTCGGCCCCGGGCTGTGACGGCGCAGCCCGGGGAGGATCTCACGGTGGTCGCGCGCCGAATGCGCGAGGAGCACGTGGGCTATGTGATCGTCGTCGAGCCTAGCGCCTCCGGCTCCGGCGCAAGACCCATCGGTGTGCTCACCGACCGGGATTTGGTCATGGAGGTGTTGGCGCAGGAGGTCGACCCTCGAGCCCTTACCGCGGGCGACGTCATGAACACGCAGCCGATCACAGTGGGCGAGACCGACTCGGTGAGGAGCGCCCTGCAGACAATGCACCGGTCGGGCGTGCGACGCCTACCTGTCGTCGATAGCCGCGGCGAGCTCACAGGCGTGCTGTCGCTCGACGACGTGATCGACAATCTGGCGAGCGAGATTCAAGAAGTCGCAGGTGCCATTCGCAACGAGCAACACATCGAGGGCGTACTGCGCGCCTGAACGGCGGCTGTTTGACATAACCCTTCCGCCACGCCGGTAGAGCGGCTCCGGCGCCGTGTGATCCACGATCTGTTCGCGCGCCGTCCGTGCGCGCTATCCTGCACCCCCGATTCGATGATGCGAGATCGCGAGGGATTTTTCCCAATGGACACACGGCACGGCGGCGGGCGCAACGACCGCCGTCAGTTCCTGCGCGGAACGCTATGCGCGGCGGCGGCTCTGGGGCCCGTGGGTAAAGCCTGGGGCGCCCTAGTCGAGCAACGCTCACTCTCCTTCGTTCACACCCACACCGGCGAGAGACTCTCGACCGTCTACTTTCAGGACGGGGCCTACGTGGCGCAGGAGCTCGACCGCGTGAATCACCTGCTGCGGGACTTTCGCACCGGTGACCTGCACCCGATCGATCCCGCCCTGCTCGACATCCTCTTCGATCTGCGAACGCTCATCGAGCACGACCAGCCATTCGAGGTGATCAGCGGATATCGCTCGCCGAAGACCAACGAGGCGCTGCGCAGATGCTCGAGCGGGGTCTCGCCGCATAGCCTGCACATGGAGGGTCGCGCCATCGATGTGCGGCTCGCCGGATTCTCGACCGTCACGCTCCACGATGTCGCTCGGGGCATGCGCCGCGGCGGGGTGGGCTATTATGCCGCCTCGGACTTCGTGCACCTCGACAACGGCCGGGTGCGCTACTGGTAGGCCTCGCGCCTGCGCTCAGATCGCCGGCCCGAGGCCGAGCAACCTTTCAAGCTTCTTGTCCTCCCCGTAGAGGTCTTCGAAAAAGAGCACGTCGCCCGACTCGGTCGCGAGCACCGTGCCGTACAGAATGAAGACATGGATCGGGCTCACGAGGCTCACGCGCTGCGTCGTCGATCCGTTCATCGCTGCCTCGATCGCCTCGCGCGTCCAGTCGCCGCGTGCATTGCGGAGCACCTGCTCGGCGAGAGCGACGGGGTCGCTCACACGGACGCACCCGTGGCTGAAGGCGCGGCGTGACTCGCCGAATAACCGGTGCGCGGGGGTTGAGTGTAGATACACATCGTAGGGGTTGGGCAGCACGAACTTGATGAGGCCGAGTGCGTTATCGGGTCCAGGTCTTTGACGTACCCGCAGCCGCCCCTCGGCGAGCGCGCGGAGATTTCCCGGCGTCGCGGGCAGGGGCTGTGCCGCATCGCTCTCACCGCGGACGATCTCGAAATGTTGCGCTTCGAGGTAGCCGGGGTCGGCACGCAGGGCCGGCAGGATCTCGCGTCGCGTGATGCTCGAGGGCACGTCCCAGTACGGGCGAAAGATGACGTAGCGGAGATCGGCGGCGAAGACCGGTGTCCGCAGCTTCGGAAAGGTCTGGCCGACGATCACGTCCATCTGCAGGATGTCGGCCTTGCGGTCCACCGTCGAACGGAAAGCGAACAACCGAAACTCCGGGATGTTGACGATGATCGGCGGGGTGTCGAAGCTAGGTAGCCACCGCCAGCGCTCGAGCGTGAGCTCGATCTGTCGCACGCGATGGCCGAGGGGCGTCGTCAGCGCCGCAAAAGTCGCCCGACCGAGCACTCCGTCGGCCTCGAGTCCATGTCGGGCTTGGAAGCGGCGGAGCGCCGCCACGAGCGCCCCATCGAGCGTCTGAGCGGAATTCGAGGCACTGGCAGCGGGAAGATCTCCAAGCGCCGCGAGCAACCGACGCAGTGCTGCCGCACCGTAATAGGCGTCACCGAGCTCGAGGCGACCCGTCAGAGGAGGCAGCCGGGTGAGATCCGGCCTACTCGCAAGGACACGGTAGTGCGTCAGCGCCTGCTCGAGCAGCCGGTAGTGATAGAACTGCGGCTCGACCGACTCGACGACGGGAACCACATCCGTCGCGCTCGCAAGCCGACGAGCGACGGCCGCAAGGTCGAGCGTCTTGCGGGCGCTTGCGAGCTCAAGGCCGACCTGCCGCGGATCCACGCGCCCGTAATGCAGATCCGCGACGAACCGCAACACAGCCACCGAGAGGTGCACGTCGAACTCCGCCCGATCGTGCAGCTCACCATCACCGAGGAAGCGCCTCGGCTCCCGAATCGGAACCTGCGCGTAGTCCTCGCGGCGCAACCCATAGGCATCCGCCGACCTCAGTTGCAGCAGCACCGCGGCAGCGGAGTCAGTCGGACGACCATCCCCGCTCCACAGCAGAGCCGCCCGGTCGCGAGGATAAAGCCTACCCAATGCCTGCCGCACCCGAAGGTCATTCGCGTCGGAACACGCAGGCTGAGACCCCGCTCCGCGCCCCGGCCGTTCAGCCGCCAGGGTCATGCAGCGTGTCTGGGTCACCTCATCGAGCGCGCTTTGCAGTGCCTCGGCGACGCTGTCGTGCGATCGAGCCTGCGCGCAAAGAACTGAGGCCAGCATGAGGAAGACCCGGCCCGCGAGCCCACGAAGCGTGAGGAGGTTCGGCGCTCGGGGTCTCGCGAGTGACGGCATGCGGAGCATGCTCTCAGAGACACGCGCGTCGTTACATGCGGGTCGCTGCGTACCGCGGTGCGCAACATACGTACTAGGCTGCCAGCATTCGGCGGATGCTCTTTAGGGCACGACGTTGCCTTGCATCGACCTTCGGGTACGCCATGCGCAGGGCTCTCAGGTGCTGATTGACGATGGTCGAGATGATCAGGCGTGCATTTTTCTTATCATCCGCCGGGACGATGTACCAGGGCGCTTGAGCCGTGCTCGTCGCGCCGAGAAGCTCCTCGTATGCCTTCATGTACGCGCTCCACGAGCGCCGCTCGCGCACGTCGGCGAGGGAGAACTTCCAATTCTTGCGCGGATCGTCGATCCGCGCAAGCAAGCGCTTGCGCTGCTCCTCGCGCGAGAGATGCAGGAAGAACTTCACGATGCGCGTGCCGTTGCGATGCAGGTGCTGTTCCAGGTCGACGATCGAACGGTACCGGTCGCGCCAGAAGGTCTGGGCATCTGCGGCCTTCTCAGCCAGGCGCTCCGCCTCGAGAATGGACGGGTGCACGCGGACAACCAGCACTTCCTCGTAATACGAGCGGTTGAAGATGCCGATACGGCCCCGCTCCGGCAGCGCACGCGTCGTCCGCCACAGGAAATCGTGCTCCAGCTCCTCGGAGCTCGGATGACGGAAGCTGAAGACCTGGCAGCCCTGGGGATTGACCCCGCTCATCACGTGCTTGATGGCGCCGTCCTTGCCAGCGGTGTCCATCGCCTGAAAAATGAGGAGCAGCGCATGACGATTGCAGGCGTAGAGCAGGTCCTGCCGAAGCTGCAACTCCTGCACGTGCGCCTCGAGAAGGGACTTGTAGTGTCGCTTCGATGAATAGGCCGGCTCGATGCATGTCGCCCATTTCTCGAGGTCTACCTTCTGGCGAGGCTCGACCCGAAACGCGCCGATCCGGATGCTCGCTGCCATCGAGGGGCCCGCCCGCCGCTCAGCGCTCCTGTGGCCGGGACTGCTGACCGAGAATCCCGACCACCTCGATCAGCGTGGTGGTGAGCTCCGTGAGCAGATCGTCGAGGGAGACGAGGCCAATGGGCCTCTCATCGGCCGTGACGACCGGAGCGCGACGCACGCCTCGCGTGCGCATGTGGGCGATCGCCCCGTCGACCGATTCGCGCTCATGCAGCACGAGCGGCTTCTGAGTCATGGCCTCCCCCGCGCTCAGGCGTGACAGATCGGCCTTCCGCTCGAGCTGTGCGCGGATGATATCTCGATCGGTAATGATGCCGACCACCCGGGGATGTGACTCGCCGCCCGAGGTGACGATGACCGAGCCCACCCCCTCATCTCGCATGCGAACGGCGACTTCCGCGAGCGTTGCGCTCGTCGAAACCGCAACGACCGGACGTGTATAAAAGCCTCCGACCTTCATTGCTGTCACCTTTCGAGCCGATCGTCTTCGGGTGCAGTTCACCACGCGTGCAGAACGCGGACCATCCGTAGGATTGCGGATGTGCTGCCCGCACGAGGGGGCTATCTTGGCGTCGAGAATGTCATACCTCGGTGGGAAAGGGCTGCCGGCATGAAAGTTCGCGACGTTTGCACGCGGCCCGCGCGGGTCATCGAGCCCAGCCGCCCGCTCGCCGATGCGGCCCGACAGATGTGCGCTGATCACATCGGTGCGCTGCTCGTCATCGAGCCGGGGGATCGGAAGCGTCGCCCCATCGGGATCCTGACGGACCGGGACATGCTCCTCGGACAGCTGAGCCGATCGGCCGATCTGTTCTGCCTGACCGTCGAGGACGTCATGACTCGCGACCCGCTCGCAGTCACGGGCGACATGAGTATCGTGAGCGCGATCAGGGCGCTCAATGCGATGAGCGTACGACGGGCCCCGGTGATCGACGGCGATGGTGCACTCATCGGCATCGTGACGCTCGATGATCTCTTGCCAGTCATCTGCGCCGAGCTCGCTGCCGTTGGAAGTTTGCTAGGATCTCAAGCGCGGCGCGAAAAGGATGTGCAGTGATTTTGATATTGCGCGTCGCTCAGGCCTTGCGCTGGCCATGGCTCTGTTTGTGGGCCTCGCCTTCGAGGGCGTGTACAAGCACGATGAGCGTACGAGTCCGGGCGGCGTTCGTACTTTTCCGCTGCTCGCGGCACTCGGCACGGGGCTCTATCTCATCGACCCGAAGTCACTGATACCGTACGCGCTCGGATTGGCGTCCGTCGCGATTTGGCTCTATGCCTACGTTCGCGCGCCCGCAGAGCCGGGTACGCAGAAACCCGGACTCATCGTCCCGACCGCGAATCTTCTCGTCTTCAGTTTTGGGCCTTTGGCGCTCACGCAACCCGAGTGGGTCGTGGTAGCCGCAGCCGTCATCGCCGTGTTGCTGCTCGAGAGCCGAGACGCGCTGCACCGGCTGGTATCCAAGGTGCCCTCCGATGAGGTTGTTACGCTTGGCAAGTTCTTGATCCTCGTCGGTATTATCCTCCCGCTCCTCCCCGATCGGCCGATCGTAACCTGGACACCCATCACACCCTTCAAGGCGTGGCTTGCCCTGGTTGCGATCTCCTCGCTCTCCTACGCGAGCTACCTTCTCCAGCGCTACTGGAAGGTGACGGCATCCGGCGCGCTGCTTCCAGCGATTCTCGGCGGCGCTTATTCCTCGACCGCCACGACGGTTGCGCTCGCCCGTCAGCACAGAACCATGGCGGGCACGCGGGATCTCGAGGTTGGCATCGTCCTTGCGACTGCGATCATGTACTTGCGCATTGCTGCGATCGTCGCAGTGTTCAATGGCGCTCTCGCCCTCAAGCTGCTCCCCGCTCTCGGTGGTCTATTCGTGCTCGCCGCGAGTATCGCAATGTGGCGCTGGGCCACACGGCCAGAGACAGCTGTCTCCTCGACAGCCAGGCTTACAGCAACGAATCCGCTGCAACTTGGCACGGCGGCCACCTTCGCGGCACTGTTCATCGCGCTCGCGGCCGCATCGAGCTGGGCGGGGCACGCCTTCGGGCAACGCGGCGTCTACGCGCTCGCGGCCGTGAGCGGCTTCACGGACATCGATCCGTTCGTCTTGAGCCTCGCCCAAGGCGGCGTCGCCGGAATGTCGGCACCAGGGCTTGCCGCAGCCATCCTCATCGCGGCATCCGCCAACAACGTGCTCAAGTCCTGCTACGCCCTGATTTTCGGCCAAGGGCGCCTCTGCCTGCCTCCGGCGGGCGTCTTGCTAGGGCTGGCTGCGGTCGGATTCGGCATCGCGTCGCTCTATTAGAGCCGCCGCGACCGTCTCAGACCGCCTCGCGCTCATCCCCCTTCGCCACGGCGGCGACCGGCTTCGGCGTCCCCTCGAGAGGCGGAGCTCCCGAGTGGGCCTCCTCGACGCGTACCGAGACTCGAATGGCAGCCAGTCGCTCATAGAGGCGGCGCTCGCGAAAGAGCGGAATCCACCCGTAGACGAGCGATTCGGCCGGTCGCCAGAGAGCAAGCCATGCGAGGATGATGAGACCCTCATCGAGCAGTCGCGGGACAGCCGCTCCGAGGATCTGGCTCAGAACCCCCCGGGCAGTCATGCTCAGGAGGAAGATCGCGATACCGCCGAGCAAGGCAAGCTGCCCGTATCGGATCTCATCGCGCAGGCGGCGGCGGGCGGAGACCGCGAGTCGCTCGTAGTAGTGCTCGAGGGCCGGCTGGAGGTCAGCCGCAAGCGCGCCGCCCTCGCGAGTGTGGACATGCAGGTGCCACAGCCGAGCGGAGAGTTTGTCGCGAAACTCTCCTTCGATGAACTCCGCCGCCTCCGGCGCGAGGTCGCGATCCCAGAATGGGGAGGGATCGAGCGAATTGAACACCTGCGCAAGGTCGCGCACGCGAATACTGACCGCGGCCGCCCCTGCTCTACGCCGCATGAATCTCACTCTTCGGATCAGCGGCTCGCGTCGCATGGCGCAGGGCCTCTGACGCCCGCAAGGGACTGACCTCTCGACGAAGTGACGCCCGCGATCGCGGAGGGCCGCAGGTCGAGTGTCAGCTCCACGACCCCTGCGTCCTTATGCACGACCCGAAAGCCTTTCGCGGCGGCAAGCCGCAGCATCGGCGTGTTCTCGCTCAATACCTCCCCCGTCATGCTGCGCGTGCCGCGAGAGCGGCAATATCGAATCAGCTTCTCGAGAAGCAGGCTCCCCAAACCATGCTGCTTCAAGTCCGAACGAACGAGCACGGCGAACTCCGCCTCCGCGTTGTCCGCATCCGTGCACGCGCGGGCGACCCCCACAGTCTCATCGGACCCATCCTCGCCGCGTGCCACCGCGATGAAGGCCATCTGCCGCTCATAGTCGATTTGGGTGAGGTACGCGAGATCCCGCTCGGGGACCTCCCGCAGCGCACTGAAGAATCGCGTCCGTAGATCCTCTCGCGAGATGCGCCCGAGGAACCTGCGGTGCTGCTCGAAGTCCTCCGGGCGAATCGGCCGCAAGAGCAGGTGTAGCCCGTGGTGCTCGACGCTCTCCTCGAGTCCGATCGGATATGGCCGAATCGCAAATCGCTCGGTCCCGCGCGCGACCGTCGGTCGAATGACGATGCGCGCATCGAGCGCGATCACTCCACGCTCGTCGGCGAGCAACGGATTGATGTCGAGCTCGACCACCTCGGGCAGATCGGCTGCGAGCTGCGAGACCTTGATGAGCGTCTGCTCGATCGCCGCCAGGTCGGCCGATGGGCGATCGCGGTAACCCGAGAGGATGTGATGGACTCGAGTCTGGGAGATGAGATCCCGCGCGAGCACCGTATTGAGGGGAGGCAGCGCGATGGCGCGATCGGCGATCACCTCCACTGCAGTTCCGCCCTGCCCAAACAGAATCGTCGGTCCGAACGTCGCATCGAGCGCCATACCCACGATGAGCTCGTGAGCGCCGCCGCGCCGGATCATCTTCTGGACGCTGAACCCTTCGACTCGCGCCTGCGGCTTGAGTTTGCGGCAGCGCTCGAGCATGGACGCGGCGGCCCTCTGGGCCTCCTCGGCGCTCTCGATATCGAGCGCGACACCACCCACCTCGGACTTGTGCGAGATGTCCGGCGAGAGGATCTTGAGGGCAATCGGGTAGCCGAGATCTGCGGCGGTTTGCGAGAGCTCGACCGTATCGCGAACGATCCGGGTCTCAACGACCGGCACGCCGTAGGCCGCAAGGACCTCCTTGGACTCGGGCTCGGTGAGAACGGCGCGACCCTCCGTCAGGGCGCGCGCCAGAATCGTGCGTGCCGCGACGATGTCGGGTTTGCACTGGGCGCAAATCGAGGCCGGCACCTCGCGCAGGAGCGCCTGACTGTCGTGATAACGCACGATGTGCATCATGGCTCCGACCGCCTCCTCCGGAGTCGAATACACGGGCACGGCATCGCGAGCTCCGGCGGCGGGCGCAGTCGAAGCGATTCCGGTGCTGCCCATCCAGCAGGCGAGCGCGGGCCCGCGAGCCTCTGCAAGAACCGGTAGACAGGCGGTCGCGACTTCCGCCACCGAGGAGACTGCGGTCGGTGCGTGGATGACAAGCGTTGCGTCGACCTCCGGATCCTCAAGCACGGCGCCGAGTGAGGTGACGTAGCGCTCCGGTCTCGCATCACCACCGATGTCGAGTGGATTGTCGGGTGGACTCGTACTCGAGAGAATCGCCTGCAGCCGACGCGCCGTGGAGCCACCGAACCGCGCGAGTTGACCGCCGCCACGGATCAGAGCATCGGTCGCGAGGACTCCGAGCCCCCCTCCGTTGGTGACGATGGCGAGTCGTGGTCCGCGGTAGGGCCTCAGGTGCGAGAGGAGCTCGGCGGCATCGAAGAGCTCGCGCATCGTGTCGACCCGGAGAATTCCCGCGCGCCGAAATGCCGCCTCATAGACCCCATCGGCTCCGGCGAGCGCCCCGGTGTGGGATTGCGCGGCGCGGGCCGCTTCGTTTGTCCGGCCGGCTTTGACCACGATTACGGGCTTGTTCCGGGCGGCGGCACGCGCCGCCGACATGAACTTGCGAGCATGGGTGATCGATTCAATATAGAGAAGGATGGCGCGCGTCTGCAGATCCGTCGCGAGATAGTCGAGCAGGTCCCCGAAATCAACGTCGGTGGCATTGCCAAGCGAAACGAAATGCGAGAAGCCGACGCGCTGCTCCGATGCCCAGTCGAGCATCGCGGTCGTGAGCGCACCCGACTGCGCGACGAAAGCCAGGGGACCGGGCTGGGCGCCAGTGTGCGCAAAGCTTGCATTGAGCCCGATCCCCGGGACGAGAAGTCCGATGCAGTTGGGTCCGAGGATGCGAAAGCGGTAGGCGCCGGCCGCTTCGAGCATTGCGCTCGCCAGCGTCCCTCCGGTTCCGCTCTTCTGCTCAAGACCGGCGCTGATGACGACCGCCGCGCGCGTTCCCCGTGCGCCGAGGTCACCGATCAAGGAGGGGATGCTCGGCGCGGGCGTGCACACCACCGCGAGGTCGGGTGCGGCAGGCAGGTCGGCGACCGTTCGATAAGCGCGAATGCCCGCAACGCTCGCCCGCTTCCAGTTGACCGGCCACACCGCGCCCGCGAAGCCACCGTGCAGCAGATTGCGCATCACGGTCGCCCCGACGCTTCGCGGTCGGTCGGACGCTCCGATCAGCGCCACGGAGTGTGGATTGAGAAGATATTCGAGGTTGCGCCGGCCCATGGGAGTACCACCTGCCAGGAATTTACTTCCTCGGCGAAGCGACCGAATGCGTAGAACTCCCTAGTGAAGCTAGCGCTGCGGAAGATACTTAGGGACGCCCGATACGGAAGATGAGATAGTGCCAGGCATGGTGCGGATATGACTGTCTCCTCGGACCCCCCATGCCCTCCGGGCACACCTTCGCGCGGGGCTCCTCTCGCCGATGGAGGAATCGAGCTC
>JASHYG010000027.1 GCA_030043215.1 Gammaproteobacteria bacterium | reverse complement strand
CGGGAGGCGCCCGACCGTGTAGCGCTCCTTGTTCATGTTGTATTCGGCCATCACCTGACTATCCAGGCTCAGTATCAACCTTGCCATGCGTGCCTCTTCTCTTAGCCCAGCCAGCCAAGGATCTTGTCGAGAATGCCCTTGCTCGCGGGGAAAGCTTCCAGGACGTGAGCCATGACGACGGAGATGTTGTCTCGTCCTCCGTTGTCATTCGACAGCTGAATCAATTGTTTGGCGACCGTATCCAGATTAGCACCAAAGGTGCTGATCGTTAAGTGAATGTCGTCGTCTTCCACCATGTCGGATAGCCCATCCGAGCACAGAACGTAGAAGTCGCCCTTCTGCACCGCGACCTCCTGCACCTCCACGTCCACGTTCGGCTCCACCCCGAGCGCCCGCGTGACGTAGTTCTTGTTCGCGGCGCGCTGGGCCTCCTCGGCCGAGTAGAAGCCGCGGTCCACGAGCTCCTGCAGGAGCGAGTGGTCCATGGTGATCTGCTCGAACTTGTCGCTCCGCAGGCGGTACAAGCGGGCGTCGCCGACGTGGGCGACGGCCATCCTGTTGTCGAAGAACAGGGCGCTCACGACGGTGGTGCCCATCCCCTCGCATTGCGGCTGGGTCCGGGCCGTCTGATAGATGATCTTGTTGGCTCGATGAATCGCATCCCGCAGGATGATGCTCGATCTCGACATGCCGGTTCCCGGATCGTTGACGCGCAGGTCCTCGCGCTCCACGGACTCCTGGACCAGATGGACGATGGTCTTGACCGCGATGCTGCTTGCGACCTCGCCCGCGTTGTATCCGCCCATGCCGTCGGCCACGACCAGCAGCCCGATGTCGGGATCGAAGGCGATGGTGTCCTCGTTGTGCTCGCGGACCTTGCCAACGTCGGTCTCGCCCACCAGCCGCAACTTGCCCCGCAGGGTCATTGCTCGCCCTCCGGCAAGCCCGCGGCGAGCCGTCGGTCTTTCGTCAAAACTGTGACGTGCATCACGTTAGACTGGCCGTCGGCCACCCCTCCGGACAGGCCACCCTGCCGGCGCTACTGAAGTCCGATGCTCACGCAAGCTGCGCTCCCCAACCCAAGAGGCCCGTGCGGCGCTCTGCGGCCGACGCCCCATTCTTGGTTGCATAAGCTAGCATTGTCGGAATATCTGTCCGAGCGTCTGGTCACAAACCGCCAGTCTGGTCAGACAGGATCCCCATGGCAACACGCCCCGCGGCCCCGATTTTCGTCTGTGACGCCTGTGGTGGCCAGGCTCCCAAGTGGCAGGGCCAGTGCCCGCACTGTGCCGCCTGGAACACGCTGGCCGAGCGATCACTGCCCCCGCCGGCCGGCGCCGGACTGCGATCGCGGCCTGCGGCCGTACCCCAGGGGCTGGGAGAGGGACTCGCAGAGGCCCTCGAGCGGCTGCATACGGGCCAATCGGAGCTCGACCGCGTTCTGGGTGGGGGCATCGTCAAGGGCTCCGTGAGCCTGCTCGGCGGCGACCCGGGCATCGGCAAGTCGACCCTGCTGCTGCAAGTCGCCGCCCATGCCGCGGGCGCCTGCCCGGTACTGTACGCGAGCGGGGAGGAGTCGGTGCCTCAGATCAGTCTGCGGGCACGGCGGCTGACCCTCGGCGCGGAGCGCCTGGAGGTGATCGCGGAGCGCGATCTGGAGACGGTCATCGCCAGGGCCGGTGAGCGCAAGGCGGAGCTCCTGGTCGTGGACTCGATCCAAACCATGCAGTCGGGCAGCGTGCCGGGGAGCGCAGGCGCCGTCTCGCAGCTGCGGGAGTGCACGGCCGAGCTGGTGCGATTTGCCAAGTCGAGCGGGACCGCGGTCGTCATCGTCGGACACGTGACGAAGGAGGGCGCGATCGCAGGTCCCCGGCTGCTCGAGCACCTCGTCGATACGGTGCTGTACTTCGAGAGCGAGGTGAGCAGCCGCTACCGGGTGGTGCGGGCCACCAAGAATCGCTTCGGCCCGGCCGGCGAGCTCGGTTTCTTTGCCATGTCGGAGACCGGCCTCAAGGAGGTGCGCAATCCCGCGGCCATCTTCCTCGCGCGGGCGCCCGAGCCCTCCGCGGGCAGCATCGTCACGGTCACGCGGGATGGCGGCCGGCCGCTGCTCATCGAGCTGCAGGCGCTCGTCGACCGGATGGTCTTCGGCGCCCCGAGGCGCATCGCTCAAGGACTCGACGCCAACCGGCTCGCGATGCTGCTCGCGGTGCTGCACCGGCACGGCGGCTTCTCGTTGCAGGAGCACGACGTCTTCGTGAACGTCGTCGGCGGCATCGAGATCAACGAGACGGCCTGGGATCTGCCCGTCGTCCTCGCGCTGGTGTCGAGCCTCAAGGACCGCCCGCTCGACCGCTCCCTGATCGCCTTCGGCGAGGTGGGACTCACGGGCGAGGTACGGCCTGTCGCCTACGGCGAGGAGCGGCTGCGCGAGGCCCACAAGCAAGGCTTCAAGCGGGCGATCGTCCCGCGCGACAACGCGCCGCGCAGGCCCCTCGGCGGCCTCGAGGTGGTGGCGGTGGCGCGCGTCACCGACGCGCTCGCGGCGCTCACGTAGCCGCGGCGCTCACGTCGGCGGGGCGCTCGTGCGCACGCGCACCGTCCGCACCGCGTTGTCCGCGATCTGCAGCACCTCGAACAGATAATCGCCCACCCGCAAGGTCGTGCCGGGCTCGGGAATGGTCTCGAGCTGCTCGAGCAGCAGCCCGTTGACGGTCTTGGGGCCGTCGGTCGGCAGGTGCCACTGCAGGGCGCGGTTCAGTGCGCGGATGGTCGCGCTGGCGTTCACGATGAACACGCCGGGCTTCTCGAGGTGCACGTCCTTGTGGGTGACCGCCGCGGGATTGTTGGTGAAATCACCGACGATCTCCTCGAGGATGTCCTCGAGCGTCGCGAGGCCCTCGATATCGCCGTACTCGTTTACGACGAATGCGTGCCGCCGGCGGTTGCGCTGGAAATTCGCGAGCTGCGCCGCGAGCGTCGTCCCCTCCGGCACGAAGTACGGCGGCCGGCTCGCGGCGATCTCGATCAGGCGCTCGCGCGTGAGCGTGCCGCGCGCGAGCTCCTGCGCCACGCGCTTCATGTGCAGCATGCCGATGAGATTGTCGAGCTCCCCGTCGAACACCGGGAGTCTCGTGTGCGGCGTCTGGCGCAGCTTGTCCATGATGTCTTCCCAGTTCTCGGCGATGTCGATGCCGTCGATCTCCTGCCGCGGGATCATGATGTCGTTCACGACCACCTCGCCGAGATCCAGGATCGAGAGCAGCATCTGCCGGTGGCGCGCCGGAATCACGGGACTCGCCTCGGCGACCACGGCGCGCAGCTCCTCCGCGCCGAGCGCCACGCTGTCGGGGCTCTTCCCGACCCCGCCGAACAGGCGCAGCACGCCGTAGGCCGCATGGCTCGTGAGCCACAGGACGGGCCGGGCGATGGCGACCAGCGTGCGGTAGACGTAGGCGGCGCGCAGCGCAACCGTCTCCGCATGCGCCACGGCGAAGATCTTGGGCACGAGCTCCCCGAGCACGATGTTGACGATCGTGAGCGCGGCGCCCGTGAGCGAGAGCGCGAATTCCAGGCCCGAGCGCTGCGCGATGAGAGTCGCCGCCTGGGAAGCGAACACGCTGGCAGCGGCGAGGATCACGAGATTGACCCCGAGCCAGTCGTCCGGCCGCTGCAGCAGTCGCTCGAGCACCTTCGCAGTGCGCTGCCCGATCTTGGCCCGGTGCCGGATGCGGTAGCGGTTGACCGACAGCATCGCGACCTCGGTGCCGGAGGAGAACGCGATGACGATGACGAGGCCGATCAGCAGGAGCAGCAGCAGCAGGGTCGGGGCTTCGTTCAAGGCGGTGATCCTCGGGTGGCGATCGATCAGGGCGCGCTCGCTCGGAGCGCGCCCGACCTTAAGGATGCGGCCTCTAGCATAGGGCCGGTGGTGCCGCGCAGGAAAACGGGGCGGGTGCCCCTATAATGGAAAGCTCGGTCCTTGCGTCCGGCGGGGCGGCCGTCCCCGGTCCGGGCCGTTCCCCGTCATACAGGCAGCCCATGTTCGACAACCTGACTCAGCGTCTGACTCGCGCCGTCAACAGCCTCCGCGGACGGGGCCGGATCACGGAGGAGAACGTCTCCGAGGTGCTGCGCGAGGTGCGCGTGGCCCTTCTCGAGGCCGACGTGGCGCTGCCCGTCATCAAGCGCTTCGTCGATTCGGTCAAGGCGCAGGCGCTCGGCACCGAGGTCGCGGGCAGCCTCACGCCGGGGCAGGCGTTCATCGGCATCCTGCACAAGGAGCTCGTGGCCCTGATGGGCGGCGGACACGCCGGCTTGAGCCTCCGCGCCCAGCCGCCGGTCGTCGTGATGCTGGCGGGCCTGCAAGGCTCCGGCAAGACGACCACCGCAGCCAAGCTCGCCCGCTGGCTCATCGAGCAGCAGGGTAAGAAGCGTGTACTGCTCGTGAGCACGGACGTGCGGCGGCCGGCCGCGATGCTGCAGCTCGAGCGGCTCGCGCAGCAGGTTGGGGCCGAGTACTTCCCCGCGGACGCCGAGACCCCCCCGCCGGACATCGCGCGAGCCGCGGTGGAGCAGGCGCGGCGCGGCGTCTTCGATGTGCTCGTCGTCGACACGGCGGGACGCCTGCACGTGGACGAGGCAATGATGGACGAGGTGCGCGCGATCGACGCGGCCGTCCAGCCGAGCGAGCGCCTGTTCGTGGTGGACGCCATGGCGGGCCAGGATGCCGTGAACGCGGCCCGGGCGTTCAGCGCCGCGCTCGATCTCACGGGAGTGATCCTCACCAAGGCCGACGGCGACGCCCGCGGCGGCGCGGCGCTCTCGGTGCGTGAGGTCACCGGCCAGCCCGTCGTGTTCCTCGGCGTGGGTGAGAAGACGGACGCGCTCGAGGCGTTCGATCCGCAGCGCATGGCGTCGCGCATTCTCGGAATGGGCGATGTCGTCGCGCTGGTCGAGCAGGTGCAGCGCCAGGTGGACACGGGCGAGGCCGAGCGCCTGGCCCGCAAGGTGATGACCGGCAAGAGCTTCGATCTGTCGGATCTGCGCGGCCAGCTCGAGCAGCTGCAGAAGATGGGCGGGATGACCGCGATCCTGGACAAGCTGCCGGCGGCCGCCGCGCAGCAAGGCGTCTCGCCGGATCAGGGCGATCGGCAGGTGCGGCGCCAGATCGCGATCATCGATTCCATGACGCCCCGCGAGCGGCGGCAGCCGGGGATCATAGACGGCTCGCGCCGGCGCCGTATTGCCCGCGGCTCGGGCGTCCAGGTGCAAGATGTCAACCGGCTCCTCAAGCAGTTCCTCGAGATGCAGCGGGTCATGAAGAGCATGAAGGGCGGCCGCCTGCGGCGCATGATGGGCGCCCTGCGCGGCAAAGTACCCCCCGGTTTCCCCAGTTCCTGAGCCGGCGCGTAGCTAATTCCCGGCTCTTTGCGTAGAATCCGCGCTCTTTTTGGGGCCGGGCATCCCGGCATTCGAGCAGCCAGCATGGTCACGATTCGCCTGACGCGCCGCGGCGCGCGAAACCAGCCTTT
>JASHYG010000289.1 GCA_030043215.1 Gammaproteobacteria bacterium | reverse complement strand
ACGTTGCCCGGATCGCCGCCGAAGGCTGCGACGTTGTCCCGGACCCACTCGAGCGCGGCAACGATGTCGAGGTTGCCGACGTTGCTCGCGTCGGCGTACTGCGGGATGCCGAAGCCCTCGAGGTATAGGTAGCCGAACGCCGTGAGGCGGTGATTGATGGTGATCGCGACGACATCGTGCTTGCGCGCAAGCTCCGTTCCGTCATAGCAGATGAAGCCGCCCGAGCCGCTCGTGTAGCCCCCTCCGTGGAGCCAGACCATGACGGGGCGGTGACCGCTGAGGCCGGCCGTCCAGACATTGAGCACCAGACAGTCCTCGCCCATCGGCTCGTCGCGATCCATCACCTCGACTTCCGGCGGGACAAAGCCGTGAAAGGACGACAGGAGCTGCGGCGAGCGATGACCGAGCTCGAGCGCGTCGCGCACGCCGGCCCAAGGTTGCAGCTTCTCGGGCGGCAGGAAGCGCTTCGGCGGAGCGGTGGAGGCCGCGTAGGGGACACCTTTGAACGCGTGCACTCCGTCCCGGTACGTGCCTCGCACGGTGCCCGCGGTGGTCTCGGCGGTTCCGGTTCTGCCCGCAGCTGGCGCTCCGTCGGCGTGCGCCTGCGTGAATAGGCCGCGGGACAGCACTCCCGCGAGCGCCCCCATGCCGATGAATCCTCGCCGGTCGACCATGGTGCCTTCCCCCTTCGGTCACAAATTGCGGCTGCCGGTCTTGAGGAGCCCGCGCCTTCCCAAGCGTCCCTCGCCCCGGTTGACCTGTCAAGCCGCGGGAGTTTTGTGATACAACGCTCGTCGCCCTCGGTACGGCAGTCCGCGTGTTTCAAGGGGGGCGTGGAATGCGTATGGTCAGTCGATGCAAGCGCGCCGCGAGGCTCGCCACGACCGCGTTGCTCGTGGCGGCCGGTGGCGGGAGCGTTGCGCTCGCCGCGCCGTCCTCCGCCCGGTCGCACGCGCCGCAGCCCCGGGAGGACTTCTCCAAGGCGGAAGTCCACATCCTGCCGGTGCAGGGCAACGTCTACATGCTGGTCGGCGCGGGCGGCAACATCACCGTGCAGGTCGGATCGGACGGCGTACTGCTGGTCGACGCGGGCCTCGCGCAGATGAGCGGCAAGGTGCTCGCGGCCGTCCATCAGCTCTCCGATGCGCCGATCCGCTACCTCATCGACACTCACGTCCATGCGGACCACACGGGCGGGAACGAAGCCATCGCGAAGGCCGGCAGCACCATCGCGGGCGGCAACGTCCTCGGGAACATCGGCGCGAGCGCGGGAGACCAGGCACAGATCATCGCGTTCCAGACCGTTCTCGACCGCATGTCCCAGCCGGGCGACGGGCAGCCCGCCGCGGCCCCGGGCGCCTGGCCGACCGAAACCTACACGACCCCGGAGCGCAAGCTCTACTTCAACGGCGAGGGGATCGTGATGATTCACATCCCGGCCGCGCACACGGACGGCGACACGATGGTCTTCTTCCGGCGCTCGGACGTGGTGAGCACGGGTGACATCTTCGTGACGGACGGCTACCCCGTCGTCGACCTGGCGCGGGGCGGCAACATCCAGGGCGTCATCGCCGGGCTGAACCGCATCATCGAGATCGCGATCCCGGCCGACGAGCAGGAGGACGGCACGCTCGTCATCCCCGGACATGGACGGCTCTGTGACGTGGCGGACGTGGTGTTTTACCAGGAGATGGTGACGATCATCCGCGACCGTATCGCGGACATGATCAAGCGGGGCCTGACGCTCGAGCAGGTGAAAGCCGCCCGGCCGACGCGCGACTACGATCCCCGCTACGGCGCGACGAGCGGCTTCTGGACGACCGACCAGTTCGTCGAGGCCGTCTACAAGAGTTTGAAGCAATGAGTGCAGGGCACGCGTGGCCCCGCGGGCGCGCGGCGGCCGGCGTTGCCCGGGAGCAGCCGATGAAGCGAATTTCTCTCGTGATCCTGGCCGCCGCAGCCGCCGCTCTGGCGGGAAGCCGCGCGCTGGCACACCATTCATTTGCCGCGACATACACCGTCGACAAGGAGATCACCGTCGAGGGAACGCTCACGCAGTTCATGTACCGCAATCCCCACTCCTTCGTGAAGCTGCTGGGTCCGGACAGCGACGGCCACATGCAGACCTGGTCCATCGAGTGGGGCGGCGGCGCGCAGCTCAGCCAGTCACACGTCACGCGATTCACCCTCAAGCCCGGCGACAAGGTGATCGTCACGGGCAACCCCGGCCGCGATCCTGCGGAGCACCGCATCCGGCTGCACAAGATCGTCCGGCCTGCGGACGGCTGGAAGTGGGAAGGCGTGATCATGTAGCCCGCCGCCTGCGCCAGCGGGCATCGTTGAGGACCACGAAGAGGCCGAGGACATGAGCTCCACCATACCGATGCGCGCCATCGCACTCGCGAGACGCGCGGCGCCGCTGATCGCCCTGCTCGCGCCACTGTGGCTCGCCGCACCTTCGCCGGCCGTTGCGCAGCTCGGCGCGCCTCCCACCCCGCCCCCCCGCGATCCGCGAGCCGGCGCGCCGCAGGATTTCACGGGCTACTGGGTGGCCCTGGTGACGGAGGACTGGCGCTTCCGGATGCTGACCCCCGACAAGGGAGATTTCTCGGGCGTTCCGCTCAATGCGGCCGGACGCCAGGTCGCAGGTGAATGGGACCCGGCGCGGGACGAGGCGGAAGGTAATCAGTGCAGGTCCTATGGCGCGGCCGGCATCATGCGGGTACCAGAGAGGCTGCACATCACCTGGGCGGACGACAAGACACTGCGCGTCGAGACGGACGCCGGCGAGCAAGTGCGACTGCTGCACTTCGATGGCACGCCCCAGCCGGCGGCAACGCCGAGCTGGCAGGGATACTCGGTCGCCTCCTGGGAAGGGCTCAGTCCGCGGGCGTTCCTCGGAACCGTCACGGGGGGCCTGCGAGGTGCGCAGGCGGTCCCGGACGGCTACTTGAAGGTGGTCACCACGCAGCTGCGTCCGGGGTATCTGCGCAAGAACGGCATCCCCTACGGGCCGCAGACGAGCGTTCTCGAGTACTTCGACAGCTTCAAGGAGCCGAACGGCGACCGCTGGCTCGTGGTCACGACGATCGTGACCGATCCGGAGTACCTGAACCAGCCCTTCATCACGAGCTCGCATTTCAAGCACCTCTCCGGCCCTTCCGGCTGGCATCCAACCCCGTGTGAGGCGCAATGAGCCTGCTCGCGTGGCTGCACGACACCGCCTTCAGCGAGATGATGCGCGATTCGACGTGGGCCGAGCCCATCGTCGAGACCATTCACGTCCTCACGCTCACCGTCTTTCTCGGGTTCGTGTTGCTGCTGGACTTGAGGCTCCTCGATGTCGCGATGCGCCGGCGACGCGTCTCCGACATGTTCGAGCAGCTCAACCCAGGACTCTTCGGAGGATTCGCCGTCATGGTCGTGACGGGGCTGCTCCTG
>JASHYG010000288.1 GCA_030043215.1 Gammaproteobacteria bacterium | reverse complement strand
TCGAGAAGCTCGCGAACGCGATGGCGGAGGAAGGCATCCTCTTCATCTACGGGAGCCTCAGCGGCCAGCCAACGCCCTACCCGCACTGGCCCGCGGCCTTGAAGAGCCTGAGCTTGAGGGGCTGGGTCGCCTCGTTCATCTGGAACAAGCCCGAGCGCTTCGCCCGGGCGAGGGAGCTCATCGTGCGCGGCCTCGCGGAGGGCCATTTGAAGCCCGTGATCTCGAGGACTTTTCCGCTGAGTCAGATCGCCGAGGCGCACCGCTTCCTGGAGTCCAATCAGCAGATCGGCAAGATCGTCGTTACCCCGTGAGCTGATCAGTCGTCGTCCGTGATGGGCATGAGGATCTTCCATGCCTGGAGTGGGTGCATCAGTGCCCAGGGCAGGGCACGGAACGTGCCGACCGGGATGGGAGCGTGGTAGACCGGTTTCTTCACGGTCACGTCCTCCATCACCGACTCGTCCTCGTGGTCGGCGGTGAGATCCTGGATCTGCTGCGGCGTGAAGACGAGCTCGATCGGGGGCGCATCGAGGTTGAGCGCGGGCTTCGCGCCGTTCGGCGCCGCGGACAGCTGGTCGTCCGCCAGCGCGAGCGCAGACCCCGCGGCGAGGAGCGCCACCCCGGCGAGCCGGCAGAGACGGCGCATCCCTCGGGCACGGGTACCCGGCCCGCTCATACCGCGAGCCAGCCGCTCGATGGAGTCAGAATCCGAGCGTCCTGCATGGTGTCGAGAATAGCAGGATGGGTACCGGAGCATCGTGGCATTTTGCCAGCAAACCGCGCCTTCTCCCATGACAGAATGCCGGCCTGCCCCCGCCGCTCCCCCCAAGGTCCGGCGGGCCCCTTTTGAGCCCACACAGACCCGCCGTGCACCTCATCGACATCGGAGTCAATCTCACCCACGACAGCTTCGATGGCGATCGCGCGGCAGTGATCGCGCGCGCAGCCGAGGCACACGTCGTGCAGATGATCGTCACGGGAGCGAGCGGCGCGAGCACTCGCGAGGCGCTCGATCTCGCGCGCTCCCATCCCGGGCGGCTCTTTGCGACGGCCGGGATCCACCCACACCATGCGACGGAGCTCGACGAGGAGCTCGCCGCAGAGCTCGAGCGCATCGCGGCGCACCCCGAGGTCGTTGCGGTCGGCGAGTGCGGCCTCGACTACTTCCGCGATTACTCGCCGCGCGAGACGCAGCGCCGCGCCTTCGAGCGCCAGCTCGAGCTTGCGGCGCGCATCGGCAAACCGGTATTTCTGCACCAGCGCGACGCGCACGAGGACTTCATGGCCATCCTCCGTGAGCACCGGCGCGAGCTCACCGGCGCCGTGGCGCATTGCTTCACGGGCACACGCGGGGAGCTCGCCGCATGCCTCGAGCTCGACCTCGCGATCGGCATCACCGGTTGGATCTGCGACGAGCGGCGCGGTACGCATCTCGCGCCTCTCATGCGCGAGATTCCGGCGGCGCGGCTCATGGTGGAGACCGACGCACCCTACCTCCTGCCCCGGGATCTGCGCCCGAGGCCGCCGTCCCGCCGGAACGAGCCGATGTTCCTCTCCCACGTGGCACAGGCTCTCGCGAGCGCGCGCAACGAGTCCCTCGAGCAGCTCGCCGAGTCGACGACTTCGGCGACCCGCGCGCTGTTCCGGCTGCCTCCCGCGACCGGGCGAGCGGTTCCCTGAAAATAAATTACTTGATGTTTATAATATAAGATATTGATATTATAATATATTCAATAGGATGCCGTGATGAGCCCTTCGACCACCAGCCTCGATCTCGCGCGTCTGCGCCGGGCGATCGAGCACCAATGGGACGACTCCATCCTCGAGCGCCTGCAAGCCTACGTCCGCATCCCCAACCGCTCGCCGATCTTCGACCCCCGCTGGGAGGCGAACGGCCACATGGAGCGCGCCGTGCAGCTCCTCGCCGATTGGTGCCGAGCCCAGCCGCTTCCGGGAATGAGCGTCGATATCCATCGATTGCCCGGCCTCACGCCCGTCCTGCTCGTCGACGTTCCGGGAGAGCTGCCGGGCTGCGTGTTGCTCTACGGGCATCTCGACAAGCAGCCCGAGTTCACCGGATGGCTCCCGGGCCTCTCGGCCTGGGAGCCGGTCGTTCGCGACGGCAAGCTCTACGGACGCGGCGCCGCCGATGATGGGTACGCCGGATTCAGCGCGCTCGCGGCGATCAGTGCCTTGAAGGGCGAGCGTGTGCCGCTACCCCGCTGCGTACTGCTCGTCGAGGCCTCGGAGGAAAGCGGCAGCCCCCATCTGCCGGCGCACCTCGCAGCTCTCGGCAATCGCCTGGGGCACCCCTCGCTCGTCGTGTGCCTCGATGCCGAGTGCGGGAACTACGATCAGCTCTGGTGCACCACCTCGCTGCGCGGCAATCTCGTCGGAACGCTCGAGGTGCGTGTGCTCACCGAGGGCGTGCACTCCGGCCTCGCGACCGGCATCGCGGCGACGCCGTTCCGGATTCTCGAGCAGCTGCTCGCGAGAATCGAGAACCCCGTGACGGGCGATCTCACGCTCGAGGAGCTCCAGGTGCCCGTCCCCCCGGACCGGTTCGCGGAGATCACCGCCGCGGCGCGCGCGCTCGGGCCCCAAGTGGCGGCCAAGGTGCCCTTCGCGCCCGGAGTGCAGGCACTCTCGGACAATCCCGTCGAGCTCCTCGTCGGCAGTACGTGGCGTCCGACGCTCGCCATCACGGGAGCCGACGGCCTGCCGCCGACGCAGTCCGCCGGCAACGTGCTGCTGCCGCAGATCGCATTGAAGCTCTCCTTGCGCTTACCCCCGACGTGCGACCCCGCCGTGGCCGCCCAGGCGCTCTCGGCGGCGCTGACCCGAGACCCGCCGTACGATGCCGAGATCCGCCTCGAGCTGGAGCCTCCGACGAGCGGCTGGAACGCCCCGCCGTTCACGCCCCGGCTCGCCGAGTCGCTCGAGCACGCGTCGCGCCAGGTCTTCGGCCGCGATGCCGCCCACGCCGGCTGCGGGGGCACGATCCCCTTCATGGCCTTGCTCGGCGAGCGCTTCCCGCAGGCACAATTCCTCGTGACGGGCGTGCTCGGCCCGCAGGCGAACGCGCACGGACCCAACGAATTCCTGGACGTGGAATACGCCAAGAAGCTCACCGCGTGCGTCGCGCTGGTGCTCGCAGACTGGGGCCGGATGTGAGAGCCGTCAGGGCGTCGCGATCGGGCGCACCTGCGCTCGCGAGCTCGGCGCGACGGAGCGCTTGACGCTCTGCCAGCCCTCGCCGAAACGCTCCGTGACGCCCGAGACGACGGCGGGCTCCGTGGGGGGGAACTCGCTGCGGAGCGACTCCATCATGAGCGTCCACTTGGGCAGACCCTTCGGGAACTTCGCGCGCCGCGTGAAGACGACGCGCCCCTCCACCGGAATCTCGCCCGAGAGCGCCTTGACCGCCGCGATCCGGTCGTAGAGCGCGCCCTGCGGATTGACGAACGTGAAGCGGTGCGCACCGTCCATCACCGTCCACTCATCCATCTGATCGCCGCCGAAGACGTTGCCGCTCACGTCACGAAGGTCGATGACGACGATGCCCCGCGGGGTGAGCAGGACGAAATCGCAGTGGAAAGAGCTCCCCATGCCGTCCGGCACCAGCACATCGACGAGCGAGTCGACCGCGGCGGCGGTGATGGAGGCGATGAGCGCCTTGCGGGCCCTGCGCTGGCGATACCAGCGCACGAGCCACGACAAGCCCCAGCCGAGCGCCACGGCGCATACGACGAGCGCCCAGGTCAGCGGGGGCAGGCCGCTCAACAAGGCCGTCACCGCCGCCTCACGTGAGCGCGCTCCGCAGCGCGCCGAGCTCGGGTGCCAGCTCGGTGCAGGAGACCGGTCGCGTGTAGAGCTGCGCGAGCGAGTCCGGCAGGGCGACCGGGCGGCCGATCAGGGGCTCCACGATCTCGCGGAATTTCGCGGGGTGCGCCGTTGCGACGATCACCCAGCGCCCGGCGCTGCGGCGCTCGCGCGGCAAGCGCTCGTACACCTCGGCGGCCGTCGCGGTGTGCGGGCACCAGACTCGGCCGAAGCGCTGGAAGTCCGAGCGGATGCGCGCGCGAATGTCGGCATCCTCGACCGTGTCGGCCCCCACGGCGCCGCGCAGCCCGGCGATATCCGGGTAGAGAGCGCGCAGCCGCTCCATATTGCTGGGATTGCCGACATCCATCGCGGACGCAAGCGTAGCGACGCTCGGACGCGGCTGCCACTCGCCGGTCCGCAGAAAATCCGGCACGACTCGATTGGCGTTGTGCGCGAGCACGATGTCCGCGATGGGCA
>JASHYG010000287.1 GCA_030043215.1 Gammaproteobacteria bacterium | reverse complement strand
GCCCCACCTATGGCACGGTCTATCGGGGCGTCGCGTACGTGTGCAGCGCGGCTCACGGTCCGGCACAGGCGTGTCGTGCGGGTGTTGACTTTGGGCGGGGCGACGGCGGCCGCCGGTAATCCGGGGTATGATGCAGGGCAGCCTCTCGCGAGGCTGCTGACCGCCCGAGGCGCAGCTGCCGCGGGCGGATCTCGATGCCTGACGCCAGCTACTACCGGATCGCCGGGCTTCAAATGCCGCAGATCCCAGCGCGGCCCCGTCACCCATTTCCCGAGCTGCGCAAGGCGCTGCGGCGCACGGCCGCTCACTTGAGTCTCACGGCCCGGATGTGCCAGGCTCGCGGCCGTCGGCGGTGAAACTCGATCGAGGAGTGGAACGATGAGCTCAGGCTTGTCCAAGGCCCGGCTGGGCCGCATGCACCAGACGATGGCGTCCTATGTCGAGGCCCGGGAAGTGCCGGGCGTCGTGACGCTCGTGAGCCGCCGCGGCGAGGTCCATGTCGATGCGATCGGCTCGAAGGCGCTCGACGGCCGGGACCCCATCGGCCGCGATACGATCTTTCGCATCGCATCGATGACCAAGCCCATCACGGCGGTCGCGACCCTGATCCTCATCGAGGAGTGCAAGCTGCGGCTCGATGAGCCGGTCGATCGGTTGCTGCCGGAGCTCGCAAACCGCCGAGTGCTCAAGCGGATGGACGGACCGCTCGATGAGACGGTGCCTGCGCGGCGACCGCTCACGGTGCGCGACCTGCTGACCTTCCGCATGGGATTCGGCATGAGCCTGGACCCTCGCGCCGCCGCCCCGATCAACAAGGCGGTTGCGGAGACGCAGATCCAGTCGCTCAAGCCGGCGCCGCCGCTCGCGCCCGACGAGTGGATCAAGCGCCTGGGGTCCCTGCCGCTCATGCAGCAGCCCGGCGAGCGCTGGCTGTACCACACCGGCTCCGACGTGCTCGGAGTGCTCATCGCCCGCGCCTCGGGCAAGTCGTTCGAGGCCTTTCTCGGGGAGCGCATCTTCCAGCCCCTCGGGATGAAGGACACCGGCTTCAGCGTGCCCCGCGCAAAGCTCGGCCGGCTGGCGACCTGCTACGCCGTCAATCCGGAGACTCGCGCCCTCGATCTGCACGACGACGCGGCCGACAGCGCATGGGCTCGTCCGCCGGCGTTCGCAGCTGGCGGCGGCGGCTTGGTGTCGACCATCGAGGACTACTACACGTTCGGGTCGATGATGCTCAACGGCGGCCGGCACGGCAACGAGCGCATCCTGTCGCGGCAGTCGGTCGAGGCGATGACGACCGACCAGCTCACGGCGGATCAAAAGGCCACGGCGGCTTTCTTCCCGGGATTCTTCGACAGCCGGGGATGGGGCTTCGGCGTGTCGGTCGTGACCAGGCGGGACGGAGTCTCCACATCGCCCGGCCAGTTCGGCTGGAGCGGCGCCTTCGGCACGCAGTGGTTCTCGGATCCGAGAGAGCAGCTGACTGCGCTCCTCATGATCCAGCGCCTGGACCTGGGCGCCACCGCGGCCGGCATCCGTCCGGACTTCGCCACCTCCGTCTACCAGGCCATCGACGACTGAGCCGCGAGATCTGCCGCCGCCGCGCGCCCCTCGTGGCTTTGCGCCCCTCGCAGCCCTGCGTTCCCCGCGGCCCTGCCGGTCAGTGCCCCGGCGGCGAGCGGCCCATCCACCGGTCCGCCCACGCGATGAAGTACTGCACGTTCGGAACGTCGGTGTGACCCTGGTCGTGCTGCCTCCAGGCGAGCTCGCCGCCGAGCAGCCCCGAATCGATGGGCGGCATTTGCGCGTGCTGGTAATCATCGCCCACGCCGAGATCCTTCGCGCCGAGCAGCCGGAAGACGCGCCCGGCCGCGACTGCCGCCATGTAGCTCCCTTGCTGGTCCACCCACAGAGCGTCGCCTTTGGCCGGTGATCCGTAGCTGATGAAGGTCAGGCGCGGAGCGCAGAGCGCGATCAGCTCGGAGGAATCGACCGGCAGATCGGCCGCGGTCTTGGCGCCGCCCCGCGCCTCCGAAGCGCCGTACCTCAAGAAGTTGCCGGCCATCCAGTGGTACTCGCCCGATCCCGTGAGGTTCTCGACCCGCTCCCCGAGGTTACGCCGGAAGGGGGCGGCACCGCCCTCACCCGAGGAGCCGATCAGCCCCATGTAGAAGCGCTGATCGAAGGCCAGTGTCACGAGCGCCGCCTTGCCGTAGCGCGAGACGCCCTCGATCCCGATGTGCTTCGCATCCAGATCAGGATCCGTGGCGAGATAGTCGTAGGCGCGGCTCGCGCCCCACGCCCACGCGCGCAAGGCGCCCCAGTCGTCGGGTTTGCGCGGGGCGCCCCGGTTGGTGAGACCGATCACCCCTCGAGTGAGCCCCGCGCCGTTATCGGGCTGGACGCTGTTGGGGTCGATCATCGCCACCGCCCAGCCGTCCGAGACGAGCTGCTGAATGGGATCGTCCGGCCGCCGCGGAGGGGGGAAGAAAGGAGGCGTCGCGATCGGTTGCCAGGCCGGATGCGTGCGGAAGAACTCGGCGAGCGAGGGGTCCTGCCGCACGAGGGCATCCTTCATCGCCGCATTCATCCGGGCGACGACATCGGGCGAGGGGGGAACCGGCGCGGGGAAGGCGGGCGGCCCCAGCACGAACATGATCAGCACGGGCATCGGGCCACGATGCATGGCTGGCTTCACCAGCATCATGGGGATATCGACGCTGATCGCCGGATCGGCGGAGTTGTCGACATGGCCGATGACCCGGGAGGCGGTCACGGGCACGCGGCCGATCCGCTCCGTCTCGGACGCGGTGACCGACCAAGCGACGCGAGGCGCGTTCGCCGGGACGCGGCCGTACACCTCCCGCTCGAAGTCCTCGACGATCTGGGGTCGCCGCAGGTGTCGCCACATCCTGGCCGAGGTGACCGGGCGCCCGTCGTTCAGCACCAAGGGGTCGGGCCAGTTCGGCCAGGGATTGGCCTTCGACTCATCGTAATTGGCGTGATCCGGGGCGCTCTCATCTCCGCTCGGGCCCGGCCGCAATTGGCGGATGCCGAGCTGGTCCATCATCAGCTGGTGATCCCGCTCGGTCGCTTGCGCCTCACCGGCGCTGCCCAGCTGGGCATTCGCGAGCTGCCGCGCTCCGAGCAGCATTCCCGGCACGGCCAGCGTCCACATCAGAAGCTGAAGGCGTCGCATCATGGGTCATCCCGGCGTGCGTTATTTTGGAGGTAGTCTACATGGGCGCGGCTCGACGGCCCGAATGTTGCCGGCGGCGCCAAATACCTTTTCATTTCGAGCGCCGAGAGCAGTGTCCGCCGATGGACGGCTCTCGCTGACGGTCTCCATTCTGATTCTCCGTCTGCCGCGCGTTGAGGCATACTGCGCGCGAGCCCCAAGCGCTCGTGGCGCGGCGCCGGCGCTGCGGATGTCGCACGGCCAATAGACAAGTCAACAACCGAAGCCCCCCACACCGAGAGCCTCTTATGTCCGAGAAGGATACGTCTCGATCGCCCCCAGGCCTGGACCGCTTCGCGGAGGAGCGCCGCCGCTTCCTCGCCGAGGGAGCCGGTATCGGAGCCGGCGGGATCCTCGCCGCGCTCGGCCTGAGCCGCTACGCCGTCGCTCAAGCGCCGGCTCCCGCGGCGACCGGCCCAGGCGCTGCCCCCGGCCCAGGCGGCAGGCCACCCGGGCGGACGCCCATGCCTCCGGAGCCGAAGTTCTCGCAGCGGGCGCCGCTGCACGACTTGAAGGGCAAGGTCGCCTACATCACCGCCTCGTCCGACGGCATCGGCCTCGGGATTGCGCGGGCCGCATCCCTTGCCGGCATGAAGGTCTGCATCGGC
>JASHYG010000286.1 GCA_030043215.1 Gammaproteobacteria bacterium | reverse complement strand
GGACATCGGCGACGTGGACCCCTACGATACCTGCTCGGGCAGCAACGCTCAGATCCGCATGCTGGGCAAGAACGTCGGCGATCTGCTCAATGAGCACAATATCTCCTGGGGCAGCTTCATGGGCGGATTCGATCTGGGTCTGACCAACACCAACGGCTCGACGGGCTGCACGCGGAGCACCACGTCGGCCGTCACCGACATTGACGAGGACGACTACACACCCCACCACGCCTGGTTCCAGTACTACACCTCCACGGGCAATCCGACTCACGCGCGCCCGGCATCGACCTCCGCCATCGGCCATACCGACGATGCGAATGGTCAAGCCGACCCGGCGAACCACGAGTACGACGTGAACGACTTCTACGCCGCAGTGGAGGCGGGTAACTTCCCGGCGGTCGCCTACCTCAAGGCGCCGTCCTACCAGGACGGCCATGCGGGCTACTCCGACCCCCTCGACGAGCAGGCCTGGATCGTCCGAGTCGTCAACTTCATCGAGCAGCGCCCGGAGTGGAGGGATACGGCGATCATCATCGACTGGGATGATTCGGACGGCTGGTACGATCACGCGTTCGTGTCCCCGACGAGCCCGTCGTTCAACAACCCCGCCGACCAGCTCGACGGACCCGGCGTCTGCGGCAGCGGCACGCAGCCGGATGGCCTCGAGGGCCTGCCCGTGAATGGCCGCTGCGGGCCCGGCCCGCGGCTGCCGTTCTTCGTGATCTCGCCGTATGCCAAGCCGAACTACGTGAGCCACGAGCTGATCACACAGGCGTCCATCGTCCGTTTCATCGAGGACAACTGGCTGCAAGGTGAGCGGCTCGGTGGCGGCTCATTCGATGCGACGGCCGGGAGCATCATGGACCTGTTCGACTTCAACACGCGCTACCCGAACCCGCCGCTGTTCCTCGACGGTCAGTACGGCACTCCGGTCGACCAGCCGCCACAGTTCCCGCTGTCGGCGCGCGTGCCCTGATGCCGGTGCACCGCTCCTGACGGTCTGCTGGCGCCGATGTCGCACGGCCCGCGAAAGCCGGGTACGCATCTCCCACGGACGGGATGCGTACCCGCCTCTCCTTCCGCAACCGGCTCGAAGAGGCTCCTTGCGCGCTCGATCTGGCTCGGAATCGCCACGGTTTGGGGTGTCCTGCCGCCGGCAGCCGTGACGTTCGGGCAGGCCCTCAATCCCCATCCTGTCATGCTGCACGTGCCGGCGGCGCGACCGCTGTCAGCCATGGCGCAGCTCGGAGAGCGGCTCTTCCACGATCCGCGCCTCTCCGCTTCCGGACGGATGTCCTGTGTGAGCTGCCACAGTCCCGAACACGCCTACGGCCCTCCGGGCAGTGCATCGGTGGTGCTCGGAGGCCCCGACATGAGCCGGCCGGGGTACCGGGCCGTGCCCTCGCTGCGCTATCTGTACCGGCAGCCACCCTTCTCGATCGGCCCCGACACCGAGAGCGGCAACGATCAGTACCTCAGCCTGCAACAGCAGGCGCAGCAATCCCTCGGACACCTGCGCGCCATGAAGAGCGCGCAGGCGCCCGCGACTGCGGCCACGAATCTCGTGCCGCAGGGCGGTCTGTTCTGGGATGGCCGCGTCAATACGCTTCAGCAGCAGGCGAACGGACCGATGTTCAACCCCGGGGAGATGGACGGCGGCACGACGGCTGCCATGGCCGCGAAGCTCAAGGCGTATTACGGAGCGGACTTCACGGGGCTGTTCGGACCCTACCTCTTCGGCAACCCCCGCCTCGCAGTGGACGAGGCAATGTTCGCGATCGGGCGCTACCAGATCGAGAGCCCCGACTTTCATCCATTCACGAGCAAGTTCGATGCGTGGCTCGCGGGCCGCGCGCGCTTCAGTCCCGCGGAGCTGCGGGGTTACCGGGCGTTCAACGATCCTGACAAAGGCAACTGCGCGGCCTGCCATCTCGACACTCCCACTCCCGATGGATTGCCGCCGCTGTTCACGGACTTTCAGTACGAGGCGCTCGGCGTGCCGCGCAATACGGTCATTCCGGCGACTCGCGATCCGCGCTACTACGATCTCGGAATCTGCGGGCCGTACCGTACGGACATGCGGACCGAGACCCGCTACTGCGGTATGTTCCTGACGCCCACCCTGCGCAATGTCGCCCTGCGGCAGGTGTTCTTCCACAACGGCGTCTTCCACTCGCTGCGGGACGTCCTCGACTGGTATGTGAATCGGGATCTTCGGCCGGAGCGTTTCTACCCTCGCGACGCATCGGGACGAGTGATCAAGTACGACGATCTACCGCCGCAATACCGAAGTAACGTCGACACCGTCGATGCGCCCTTCAACCGCCATCCTGGCGATCCGCCCGCACTCGACGCAGCCGACATTGCCGACATGATCTCATTCCTCGATACGCTGACCGACGGCTACACGGCACAGGCCGCCGATCCCGATGCTCCCGCGGGAAGCGAGCTGGTCACCCGGTGAGCCGAGTACCGGTGCGCATGCGGCGCACGATGCCGGCCGATCACGGCCCCACGATGGATCGGCGAATAGCCGCCCGCTCCCGTCCGCGGCGGAGCGCCAGCTCGATGAGCCGGGTCACGAGCTCCGTGGGCGGCACACCGGAGAGGGCCCAGAGCTTGGGGTACATCGAGATCGCGGTGAAACCCGGAATCGTGTTGATCTCGTTCACGAGCAAGCTTCCGTCGTTCCTCAGGAACAGGTCGACTCTCGCCATCCCGTCGCACTCGAGCACCTCGAAAGCGCGCAACGCCAAGGCCTGGGCACGCGCCTGCTCGTCGGCCGAGATCCGCGCGGGCAGCTCGAGCCGGGCTCCATGCTCATCGATGTACTTGGCGTCATAGGAATAAAAGCCGTCCGCGTGCTCGACGATGATCTCTCCGGCGACGGACACGGTGGGCGGACTCCCACCGAGCACGGCGAGCTCGATCTCCCACCCGCTCACCGCGGCCTCCGCAAGGATCTTCGAGTCGAACTCGAAGGCATGCCGCGCCGCCGCCTCGAGTGCGGCGGCGTTGAGCACTTTACGGATTCCGACAGACGACCCGGCATTCGCCGGCTTGGTGAACATCGGAAAGCCGAGCTTCGCGAGCTCCTCGAGGACCTGCTGCGGCTCCGCATCGAACCGCTCCCGCCGGACCATACGAAAATCGCCGACCGGAATGCCGGCGTCCCTCAGGAGGCGCTTCATCACGTCCTTGTCCATCCCGATGGCGGAGCCGAGCACCCCGGCCCCGACATAGGGGATGCCTGCGATCTCGAACAGCCCCTGCATGGTGCCGTCCTCGCCGAAAGTCCCGTGCAGGACCGGGAAGATCACATCGATTCGGCCCGCCCCCGAGCTTGGCGTGGATTGCGCTAGAGGTGACGGCAGCTGGACGGGCAGTCCGCCCTCGATGCGCACGAGGCGCGGATCGCTCCCGCCCGCGAGGAGCTTGTGGGCATCCTGGGTGAGCCAGCGGCCGGCCTTGTCGATCCCGATCAGGACGGCCTCGAAGCGCGAGGGGTCGAGCGCCGCGAGGACGTTGCGGGCGGACAGAATGGACACCTCGTGCTCGGCCGACTGGCCGCCGAAGACGATTCCGACGCGGATTCTCCCGCCCTCACTCATGTTCCACCCCCGAGCGCCGCCCTATCTTAGCGAGCGCACCGCTCGCCGGCCCCAGCAAAGGCCGAAAGACTGAGTGAGTCCTCACTCATTTGTGATATCCTCCCATCATGATGCCAGCCGCCGATTCCGCCCATGGCCGGCGCGCAAGGCCGCTTCCTCCGGACGCGCGCCGGGCGGCGCTGGTCACCGCCACGCTGCCGTTGATCCGCAAGCATGGGATCGACGTGAGCACCCGACAGATCGCCGAGGCCGCCGGCGTTGCGGAAGGCACGATCTTTCGTGTCTTCCCCGACAAGGACAGCCTCATCCAGGCGGCAGTCGATGCGGCATTCGACCCAGCGCCCGTCGTCGCCGCGCTCGAGCGAATCGACCCCTCGGAGCCGCTCACCGAGCGGCTCACGGCGATTGCGCACATCGTGCAGGCTTGGCTCACCACGATCATCCATCTCATGATGGTGCTGCGCGCGAGCCGCCCGCTCGGCGACAAGCCGCACCTGCCCCAGCCGCGGCCGTCCGAGGTCATCGGCGCGATGATCACCCGGTTGATCGAGCCGGACCGCCATCGCCTGAGAGTGCCCCCGGCGGAGGCCGCGCGGCTGCTGCGCCTCCTGCTCTTCTCCGGCTCGCATCCCGGAATCGCCGAAGGCAAGCCGCTCACGCCGAAGGAGATCGTCGGTGTGATTCTCGACGGCATTCGTACCCGACGCGTCCCGCCATCCAAAGGTCACACTCCATGCTGATACGACTGTTGCGCGTCTACCTGCGTCCGTATACGAGCTGGCTGGCGGCCGTGATCGCGCTGCAGCTGCTCGGCACGATCGCCTCGCTCTATCTCCCGAACCTCAATGCCGACATCATCGACAGCGGTATCGCCAAGGGAGACACCGGGTACATCTTGAGGACCGGCGGGTGGATGCTGATCATCAGCCTCGCACAGATCGCGTGCTCCGTGGCCGCCACTTACCTCGGTGCGCGAGCCGCGATGAGCGTCGGACGCGATCTGCGTGCCGTCATCTTCCGCCGGGTGAGCGATTTCTCGGGACGTGAGGTGGCGCGCTTCGGCGCGCCGTCGCTGATCACCCGTAACACGAACGACGTTCAGCAGGTGCAGATGCTGGTGGCCGTGACGTGCACCATGATGATCACCGCTCCCATCATGTGTGTCGGGGGCATCATCATGGCACTGCACGAGGACATCGGCCTGTCATGGCTGATGGGCGTCAGCGTTCCGCTCCTCGCCCTGGTGGTCGGCGTCGTCATCCAGCGCATGGTGCCGCAGTTCCGGTTGATGCAGATCCGCCTCGACGTGATCAACCGGATCCTGCGCGAGCAGATCGGCGGCATCCGCGTGATCCGGGCATTCGTCCGCGAGCCGGTCGAGACGCAGCGTTTCGCCACCGCCAACGTCGAGCTGACCGACACCGCGCTGCAGGCGGGGCGCCTCATGGCCTTGATCTTCCCCGCCGTCATCCTGCTCCTCAACGTGTCGAGCGCCGCCGTGATGTGGTTCGGCGGGTTGCGCATCGACACCGGTCAGATGCAGATCGGCGCCCTCACGGCATTCCTCGTCTACCTGACGCAGATCCTGATGTCGGTGATGATGGC
>JASHYG010000285.1 GCA_030043215.1 Gammaproteobacteria bacterium | reverse complement strand
AGCGGCGCATATCAAACCACGCGCGGTAAGCGTCTGTCACCTCGGCCGCGTGGCTCTCGAGCAGGCCCGCGAGCACGACCCAGCCGCCTGGCCGCACGAGCTCTGCAAACCGACGGGCCAGCCCGCACAGCGGGCCGGACAGGATGTTCGCGAGCAACACGTCGACCTCGGCCGTCAACTCACCGTCGCGCTGCATCACGAGGATGCGGTCGGCCACGCCGTTGTGAGCTGCATTCGCCTCGGCCGCGGTGAGCGCCTGCGGGTCGATGTCGAAGCACTCGACGCGCTCGGCACCGAGCTTGGCTGCCGCAAGCGCGAGGATCCCGGAGCCGCATCCGTAGTCGATCGCGCGCGCGCCGGCCGTAAAGTGCGCATCGAGCCAAAGTAGGCACATCGCCGTGGTCGGATGCGTGCCGGTGCCGAAGGCGAGTCCGGGATCCAGTTGAACGACGATGGCGTCAGGGTCCGCGACGGTCTCGTGAGAGGGTGCGACCCACAGGCGCCTGCCGAAGCGCATGGGGTGGAAATGCTCGAGCCACTCGCGCTCCCAGACTCGATCGGGCAAGGCGTGAGCGTCGATGCTCGCAGGCTGCAAGCCGAGAGCGGCCGCCATTGCCAGGGCGACCCCCGCCGGCTCGGCCTGGCCGGGAAAGAGCGCCTGGACACGGGTCGCCGGCCACAGGCGCACCTCGCCTGGCGCCGGCTCCAGCACGGCATCGTCCCGAGCGTCCGACAGAGTCACCGAGAAAGCGCCCGCCGCGAAGCACGCGGCCTCCACGCTCGCGGAGTCGAGCGCTCCGAGATCGAATGTCAGCTGCAGAAACGGCATGGGACCCGGCCCGCCGCTCCGCTCCTACCGCAGTCCGAGCCGGCGCTCGAGGTAGTGGATGTCCTGGCCGCCGGCGCGGAACGCGGCGTGGTTGAAGATCTCCTGGTGCAGCGCGATGTTCGTGTTGATGCCCTCGATCACCATCTCCGCGAGAGCGTTCTTCATGCGCGCGATGGCGGCCTCGCGCGTCTCGGCGTGAGCGATCACCTTGCCGATCAGCGAGTCGTAATGCGGCGGAACGCTGTAGCCCGAGTACAGGTGGCTGTCGACTCGGATGCCCGGGCCTCCCGGCGCATGCCACAGCCTGATCGGGCCGGGGGACGGCACGAAGGTCTTGGAATCCTCCGCGTTGATCCGACACTCGATGGCATGCCCGCGGATCTGCACGTCGCCCTGCGTGTAGGGCAGCCGCTCGCCCGCGGCGATGAGCAGCTGCGCCTTGACCAGGTCGATGCCGGTGATGGCCTCGGTGACCGGGTGCTCGACCTGGATGCGCGTGTTCATCTCGATGAAGTAGAACTCCCCGTCCTGGTACAGGAACTCGAGGGTGCCGGCGCTGCGGTAGCCGACGGCCCGGCAGGCCTCGACGCAGCGCTCGCCCATCATCCTGCGCTGGCGCGCGGTCATGCCGGGCGCGGGCGCTTCCTCGATCACCTTCTGGTGGCGCCGCTGCATCGAGCAGTCGCGCTCGCCGAGGTGGATCACGTTCCCGTGATGGTCTGCCAGCACCTGGAACTCGATGTGGCGCGGCCGCTCCAGGAACTTCTCCATGTACACCTGATCGTTGCCGAAGGCGGCGAGCGCCTCCACCTGCGTGATGTTGATGGCGTTGAGGAGCGAGGCGTCGCTGTGCACCACGCGCATGCCGCGGCCGCCCCCGCCGCCGGATGCCTTGATGATGACGGGGTAGCCGATGTCCCGGGCGATCCTCAGGTTCTCCTCGTGCTGCTCGGGGTTGAGGTGACCGTCGGAGCCCGGTACGCACGGCACCCCGTGCTGCTTCATCACCTTGATGGCCGAGACCTTGTCGCCCATCACGCGTATGGTCTCCGCCTTCGGCCCGATGAACACGAAGCCGCTGTTCTCGACGCGCTCGGCGAAATCGGCGTTCTCCGACAGAAACCCGTACCCGGGATGGATCGCGACCGAGTCGGTGACCTCGGCAGCGCTGATGATCGCGGGCATGTTGAGGTAGCTCGAGGCGGAGGGCGGCGGCCCGATGCACACGGACTCGTCCGCGAGCAGGACGTGCTTCAAGGTGTAGTCCGCGGTGGAGTGGACGGCCACGGTCTTGATGCCGAGCTCGCGGCAGGCGCGCAGGATCCGGAGCGCGATCTCGCCGCGGTTGGCGATAACGACCTTCTCGAGCATGCGGCTTGCGCTATTCGATGACGAACAGCGGCTGGCCGAACTCGACCGGATCGCCATTCTTCGCCATGATCGAGGTGACCCGGCCGGCCTTGTCGGCCTCGATCTGGTTCATCATCTTCATCGCTTCGATGATGCAGAGCACCTGACCCGCCTTCACCTCGTCTCCGATCTCGATGAACGGCTTGGCGCCGGGCGTCGGCGCCGCGTAGAAGGTGCCAACCATGGGCGCCGTGACGACGTGCTCGTTGGGGCGAGGCTTCGGCGGGACAGGCTCCTCGCGCGCGGCCGCCGCCGCGCCGCTCGCGGCCGGTGCCGCAGGAGCGGCCACCGGTGCATGCGCCCCGGTCGGCATCCGGCTGATGCGCACCGCCTCCTCGCCTTCCTTGATCTCGATCTCAGCAATACCGGATTCCTCCAGCAGCTCGATCAGCTTCTTGACCTTTCGAATGTCCATGCCGAGAGTGCTCCCCTTCGCAAGTCGCTCGTTCGGGTGGGGTGGGGCTTAGGGCGCGCGCGCGAGATGCCTCGCGGCGGCGCGCACGGCGAGCTCGTAGCCGAACGTGCCGAGACCCGCGATGCAGCCGACCGCGATATCCGAGAAGTAGGACTGCCTGCGGAAGGGCTCGCGCGCGTGAATGTTCGTGAGGTGCACCTCGATGAACGGCAGGCGCACCGCGAGCACGGCATCCCGCAGGGCGATGCTGGTGTGAGTGAACGCGCCGGGGTTCAGGATGAGGAAGGCGGCGCCATCACGGGCGGCCTGGTGAACCCGCTCGATGAGCAGATGCTCCGCATTGCTCTGGAACGCCGCGAGCTCATGGCCGGTCTCCGCCGCGACGGCCGCCGCGCGGCTCTCGATCGAGGCGAGCGTGTCGGCTCCATACAGCTCGGGCTCCCGGCTGCCCAGCAAGTTCAGGTTCGGACCGTTGAGCAGCAGAAGGCGGGCCATGCATTGCGGTGGGTGGCGTGAATCCGCGGCAAATGTACCCTAAATCGCGGCCGTTAGGGTACCTTCGCGTACAGATTGCGCCAGTTTACGACTTGTCGGTCGGGGCAGCGGACGCCGAGTCCTTGGCGCGCTGCACGGCGAGCGTCTTGAGTCCCGCCGTGATCTGCTCCCGGGCGGCCGGCAGCGTGAGGCGGCCGCTCTCCACATCCTGGAGCCGCGCGAGGATGAGGTGGACCTCATCGAGGTGCAGCTCGCCGACCTTCACGGTGAGGATGCGGCCCTTGCCGTCGGCGAACACGCTGAACGGCAACACCTCCGCCATGCCGAAGGTGTCGATGGCCTTGAGCCCGCCATCGGTGCCTCCGATCAGCACGGGGTAGTCGATCTTCATGGCGCTCGCGTACTTGAGGACCGGATCGCGGTCGTCCACGGCGATGCCGACGATCTGGAGGCGGTCGGCGCCTCCGCTGCGGAGCAGCGACTCGAGGAGCGGGATCTCGCGCCGGCAAGGCTCACACCACGTCGCCCAGAAATTCACGAGCAGCGGCCGCCCGCGCCAGTCGGAAAGCTTGCGGGGCGAGCCCTGGCGGTCGGGGAACGCGATATCCGGGAGCTGCTCGGGAATCGCCTTCTCGGGGGTTTCCGGCGCCTGCGAGACAGCTGGAGCCGGAGCCGCCGAGCCCGGCGCCAACGCCGGTGCCGGCACCGCGGCGCTCGGGCGGGAGCTGCCCGCGAGCTCGGCGGTGAGCTGGCGCTCCTTCGATTCCGGAAGCAGGTGGCGGGAGAGCAGCGCGCGGTAGGTGAAGAATCCCGCCGGCCCGGCCACGGCGACCAGGAGCACGGCGACCGCAATGCGCGTTCCGGAGCTCATGATGTGGCAACTCCGGCGGGCGCGGACCGGGGTTCGGGTTCAGGCCCGGGCGCGGACACGGGCGCGGGCGCGCTTATCGCCCTGTCCGCGACCGACGCGAACTCCGCGGGCTTCATGTAACCGACGACGCGCAGATTGCGCCGCTCCTCCCCATCCGCACCATAGAAGGCAATCGTCGGCGGCCCGTAAATCCCGAAGTGCGCGAGGAGCGCTTGATCGTCGCTGTCGTCGCGAGTCACGTCTGCCCGCAGCAGGACGGCTCGGCGGAGTGTGGACTCGACGGCCGGGTCGGTGAAGGTGTACTTCTCCATCTCCTTGCACGACACACACCAGTCGGCATAGAAGTCGAGCACCACCGGACGGTCTTTCGCCCGCGCCTGCGCCACGGCCGCCTGCAGGTCCGCGACCGACTTGATGGAGCGGAACGCCAGCGTCGGCCGCCGTGCGCCGAGCTGCGGCAGTGGAGCGAGCGGATCGGTTCCTCCGAGTGCGGCGCCCGCGACGAGGACGATCGCGTAGAGTCCCGCAATTCCTCCCACGATGCGCAGCGGGAGCGCGTTCCCACGCAGCTCACGCGCACCGCGCCATATCACGACTGCCGCGGCGACCGTCGGCACGGCCCACAGGAGCAGAGCGATGCGATCGGGGACGATGCGGACGAGCATCCACGCCGCGACGGCGAGCATCAAGGCGCCGAACAGCCTCTTGACGATGTCCATCCAGGCCCCGGCCTTCGGCAGCAGCTTTCCGGCCGACACGCCCACGACGATGAGCGGAGTCCCCATGCCGAGGCCCATGACGAACAAGGCGATGCCGCCGCGGAGCATGTCCCCGCTCTGCCCGATGACCACGAGCGCCCCGACGAGCGCCGGCGCGACGCAGGTGGTGACGATGAGCGCGGAGAGGGCGCCCATCGCGAGCACTCCACCGAACGTTCCCGCCGCCTGCCGATTGCTCAACCCCGCGAGGCGCGTCTGAATGGCCGCCGGCATCTGCAGCGTGAACATCCCGAACATGGACAGGGCGAGCAGGACGAAGAGCGCGGCGAAGGCCGTGACGATCCAGGGCTGCTCGAAGGCGGCTTGAACGTGCTGGCCGCCCGCCGCGACGGCGATGCCGGCCGCCGTGTAGGTGAGCGCCATGCCGATCACGTAGGTGAGCGACAGGGCGAAACCGCGTGCCGCCGTGACGCTGCGCCCGCCGCCTACGATGATGCCGGAGACGATCGGCACCATGGGCAGGACGCAGGGGGTGAATGCGAGCACCAGACCCGCCGCATAAAAGAAGGCGACGAGGGCGAGCAAGCTGCCGTCTCGGACGACGGAGGCGTACCGATCTTGCTCGGAGACGAATCCCGCACCCTGGCTTCCCGCGTCGTCGGTCGCGAGCCCGGCGGCAACAGCTCCCACGGCGCTCCCCGTCCCCGGCGGCAGCGAGATGGAGAC
>JASHYG010000284.1 GCA_030043215.1 Gammaproteobacteria bacterium | reverse complement strand
CGCCCGGATGCGCATCTGGACGAAGTTCGTGGACGAGTACTTCTGCCCGGCGCTGAGCTTCATCGCCTGGCACCACATGATCCGCAACATCACCGACAAGCTCACGCCGGAGGAGTTCGAGGCGAAGGTCGCCCGCATCCCTCTCAAGGAGCAGCAGGACAAGTGGCGCACCTCGGCGAAGCAGGGCTACACGAAGGAGCAGCTCGATGAGTGGAGCCGTCAGGTGCGCACCTCCATCGCGCGCATGGAGCGGCAGCTCGGGGAGACCCCGTGGCTCGCGGGCGCCGCCTTCTCTCTCGCCGACGTGAGCTGCTTCGCCATGTCGGCGGGCATGCCGCGAATGTCCCCGGGCCTCATGAATCCCAAGGACACGCCGAAGCTCATGGAGTGGCACGAGCGGATGTCCGCGCGCGCAGGTGTGCGGGCCGCGCTCGAGATGCCGAACCCGGTGCGGGAGACGCTCGAGGCGGGACGGAGCAAGATGTCGTCGGTGCTGTCCTGACGCAACCGCGGCGCCCCCCCGAGCCGCGGACGGCTATCCGCGGGCCTCGAGCGCCTTCAGCCGCTCCACCTCGCGCCCGAAGGGCTTGAGGCCGAGCCAGGCGATGACGAGCGCGAGCGGATGGGAGAGCGCCGTGGGCCAGAAGAGGGCCCAGCGGATCAGCGCCTCGTCGTGCAGCACGTAGTCCGTGATGAGGGCGTTGACCACCGGCGCGAATGCGACGCCGAAAACGCTGTAGATGAACAGGTAGAGCGCGGTCACCTTGCCGCGCAGCTCGGCGGGCGTGACGATCTGCAGCGCCGCGTTCTGCGCGGCGCCCCCCATGGCGAGGCTGAGGTAGCCGAGCGTGCCGATTCCGAAGGCGAGCCAGGGCGTCGGCATCAGCACGCTCACGACCCCCGGCAGGGCGACCAGCAGGGAGATGACGTACACGCGCATCGCCGAGTCGTCCTTGCGGCGGCGGGAGAAGTGCTCGGCCAGGATGACGGCTGCGAGCAGGCCGAGCGGCATCACGGCGAGCTGCGCGACGGCCTGCAGTCCCGCGAGCTGGGCGGACCCCCAGCCGAACGTGCGCTGATAGAAGATCGGAGTCCACTGGATGGCGCCCACGGCGAACGAGCCGGCGAGCAGCGCGCCGAACAGAGGTCCGAACACGCGCGAGTGGAGCCTCATGTACCGGATCGCCACGCCGTAATCCCGCAGCCAGGCGATGAGGCCCGGGCCGGCCGGGGCCGGGGCGCCCGCGAGCGACCCCATCTGGTTGCGGATGGTCCGGCGTGCCGGCTCGGGCACGGTCGTGATGATCAGCGCCGAGATGGCGAGGCTCGGCAAGCCGATCACGATGAAGATCACCTGCCAGCCGTGGATGACTCCGAACGGCCCGTGAAGCGGCTGCATGCCGAGGAAGACGTGCAGCAGCCAGGCGCCGAGCAGCAGCGCGAGGCCCGGACCGATCACGGAGCCGAGCTGCAGCAGCGCGATGCCGCGGGGCAGCTTCTCCCGCGGAAACAAGTCGCCGACGATCGCAAAGGAGGTCGGACCGTTCACCCCCTGGCCCGCGCCGACGAGGAAGCGGGCGAGGAACAGCTGCGCGAAATTCTGTGCGATGCCGCAGACCGCGGTGCCGATGTTCCACGTCGCGAGTCCGAGCGCGAGGATCCACCGGCGGCTGTAGCGGTCGACGAAGTACGCGATCGGCAGGCCGACGATCGTGTAGAACAGTCCGAAGGAGGCGCCGAGCAGCAGGCCGAGGCTCGTGTCGGAGATGCCGAGGTCGGCCTCGATGCGGGCCGCGAGGTACGGAACGATCGCGATGTCGAGCTGATTCGAGGTGAGGCAGAGGATGAGGACGAAGAGAGTGTAGTAGGCGACTCGGGCGCTCGGCCAGGGTGTCGCAACGCCACCGTCCGCTGCGGGGTCCGTCACGCCTCGCCTTCCCAGCGCACGCGCCCGCGCAGCTGCTTGCTGCGGCTGTCGCGATTCTTGCCCTCGAGGCGCCTGCGCTGCGAGGCGTGCGTGGGCCGCGTGGGCTTGCGCGGCCGAGGCTCCGCGAGCGCACGCCGCACGAGCTCGCGCAAGCGCTCGAGCGCCTCGGCCCGGTTCCGCTCCTGCGTGCGATGGTTGCGCGCGGTGATGAGAATGGCGCCGTCGCCGGTGAGCCGGTGGCCCGCGAGCGCGCGCAGCCGGTGCTTCACCCGCTCATCGAGCACGGCAGTCGCCGCGAGATCGAACCGCAGCTGCGCTGCCGAGGAGACCTTGTTCACATTTTGACCGCCGGGACCGGACGAGCGCACGAACGAGAGCGAGAGATCGCTGTCCGGAATCACGACGCTCGGCGTGACGGCGATGGGCATGGGCGCGCGGGAATCCGCTACGCGTTGAGGTCGGGAATCAGCTCACTCTCCAGCCGAGTGATCTGGTCCTTGAGCATGAGCTTGCGCTTCTTCAGCCGCTTCAGCTGCAGCTCGTCGGCGTGGATGTCGAGAATGAGCCGCTCGATGATCTCGTCGAGATCGCGATGCTCGATGCGCAGCTGGCGTAACTTCTCCACGTTACGAAACAGCTCACGGTCGACATTGTCTTCGCTGTCCGCCATAGCCGGAAAGATGAGCGGCCCGCGGCCTGACCGCGGCCATCATACCCCCATCCTGCCCGTTACGCGCCCGCTCCGGTCGCGAGCGGGTGGGGGTCCTCCCGATGCTCAGCGCCCTCCGCGGCGGCCGGAATGCCCGCGATGCGGCGCGGCGCCTCTCCCGCTGCCGCCGGACCTGCGTCCTCGGCCGGGTCTCCCGCCCGATCTCCCGCCCGGGCCGCCGCTGCTCCCGGACTCGCCATGCGAGGCTCGGCTCGGCGTCACGGGCTCGCTCAGCAGCTCGGGGGCGATCGCGGCCGCCGGAATCTTGTGGCCGAGGTAGTGCTCGATGTCGGGCAGCGAGATCGCGAATTCCTCGCAGGCGAAGCTGATGGCGTCCCCCTCGGCGCCTGCGCGAGCCGTGCGGCCGATGCGGTGCACGTAATCGGCCGGATCCTGGGGCAGATCGAAGTTGAAGACGTGGCTCACGTCCGGGATGTGCAGCCCCCGGGAAGCCACGTCCGTGCCGATCAGCACGGCGAGATCGCCATTGTGGAAGTCCCGCAGGAACTTGAGGCGCTTGGGCTGCGGCACATCCCCGGAGATGGCCTGGGCGTGAAAGCCGTTCGCGCGCAGCACGTGCTCCAGGCGCTCGGCGTTGCGCTTGGTATTGGTGAACACCAGGGTGCGCTTGGCCTCGCTCTGCCGAAGCAGTCCAATGAGGAGTGGGATTTTCTCCTCCGTCGCGGGGTAGTAGATCACCTGGCGGACCTGGTCGACCGTGCGCTTGTCGGGCTCGATGCGGACCAGCTCCGGGTTCGCCATGTGCTCGTAGGCCAGCTCGAGCACTCGGTAGGAGAGCGTCGCGGAGAAGAGCATCGACAGCCGCCGCTCCGGGGGAGGCAGGCGCCGCAGGATGTAGCGGATGTCGGCGATGAAGCCGAGATCGAACATACGGTCGGCCTCGTCCAGGACCAGCACCTGCGCATGCCGCATGTCGAACACATGCTGTTTGAAGTAATCGATGATGCGTCCCGGCGTGCCGATCAGCACGTCGGCGCCCTCGCTGAGCTCGCGGCGCTGCTTGTCGTAGTCGGTGCCTCCGAAGACGAGCCTGAGCTTGAAGCCCATGTGGCGCCCGAGGATCTCCGCGTCCCGGTGGATCTGCACGGCGAGCTCGCGGGTGGGTGCCACGACGAGCGCGCGAATCGAAGAGTGGGACCGGCCGTGTCCGGCCGGCCGGGTGGAGAGGGCGTGGTACAGCGCGATGAGGAACGCTGCCGTCTTGCCCGTGCCGGTCTGCGCCTGGCCCGCAACGTCGTGGCCGGCGAGAGCGATCGGGAGAGTCTCGGCCTGGATGGGCGTGCAACGCTCGAAGCCGGCGTCGCGGATGCCTTGCATCAGCGCGGGCCCGAGCCCCAGGG
>JASHYG010000283.1 GCA_030043215.1 Gammaproteobacteria bacterium | reverse complement strand
GGGACCTTGCGGTGTGCCGGCGGCTCGCCCGCGAGATCGGCTATCCGCTGATGCTCAAAGCAAGCTGGGGCGGCGGCGGCCGCGGCATGCGCGTCATCGAGGACGATGCCGGGCTCCTCGAGCTGCTGCCGCTCGCGCGGGGCGAGGCCAAGGCAGCCTTCGGCAACGACGAGGTCTATCTCGAGAAGCTGGTGAGGCACGCCCGCCACGTCGAGGTTCAAATCCTCGGCGACCGGTACGGCAACCTGGTGCACCTCTACGAGCGCGACTGCACGGTGCAGCGGCGCAACCAGAAGGTCGTGGAGCGCGCCCCGGCCGTATTCCTGAGCGATACCGAGAGGGCCGCGCTGTGCGAGGCGGCCCTCGCGATCGGCCACGCCGCGAGCTACTGCAACGCCGGCACCGTGGAGTTCCTCCAGGATGCCGACACGCGCAAGGTCTACTTCATCGAGGTCAACCCGCGCATCCAGGTCGAGCACACGGTGACTGAGTGCGCGACCGGCATCGACCTCGTCAAGTCGCAGATCCGGATCGCCGCCGGAGCACGCATCGGGGAGGAGGGGAGCGGCGTGCCGCCGCAGCGCGAGATCCGCCTCATCTCGCACGCCCTGCAGTGCCGGATCACGACCGAGGATCCGGACAACCACTTCATCCCCGATTACGGGCGCTTGACGGCCTATCGCAGTCCCGCGGGCTTCGGCGTGCGGCTCGACGCGGGCACGGCCTACACGGGCGCCGTGATCACGCGCAGCTACGATTCGCTGCTGGTGAAGGTGACCACCTGGGCCGCGAGCCCGGAGGAGGCCATCGCGCGGATGCACCGGGCGCTCTGGGAGTTCCGGATCCGCGGCGTCGTCACGAATCTGCGCTTCCTCGATGAGATCATCACGCATCCGCGCTTCGCGCGCGGGGACTACACGACGCGCTTCATCGACGAGACGCCCGAGCTCTACGCATCGCCCGAGCGGCGCGACCGCGCCACGCGCATCCTCGCATTTCTCGCGGAGGTTCTCGTCAACGGCAATCCCGAGACGCGCTCGCGCGCGCGGCCGGAGCGGCTCCTTCCGGCGCTGCCGCCGCCCGTGCCGGCCGGAGCTCCGCCCGCGGGCACCAAGCAACGCCTCGATGAGCTCGGTCCCGAGGCGTTCGCGCAATGGATGCTCGCCGAGGAGCGGGTGCTGCTCACCGACACCACGATGCGTGATGCGCACCAGTCGCTGCTCGCAACGCGCATGCGCACGATCGACTTGGCGGCCGTTGCGCCGGCCTATGCCGCCCTGCTGCCGCAGCTGCTCTCGGTCGAATGCTGGGGCGGCGCCACCTTCGATGTCGCGATGCGCTTCCTGAGGGAGGATCCGTGGGAGCGGCTCGAGCAGCTGCGCGAGGCCATGCCGAACCTGCTGCTGCAGATGCTGCTGCGCTCGGCGAACGCCGTCGGCTATGCGAACTATCCGGACAACGTCGTACAGTACTTCGTGCGGCAGGCCGCACGAGCCGGCATCGACCTCTTCCGGGTGTTCGACTCCCTCAACTGGGTCGAGAACATGCGCGTCGCGATCGACGCCGTCCGCGAGAGCGGCGCGCTCTGCGAGGCGGCGATCTGCTACTCCGGGAACCTGAGCGATCCCGGCGAGCGCAAGTACACGCTCGATTACTACCGCAGGCTCGGGAGCGAGCTCGCCGCCACCGGGGCTCACATTCTCGGCGTGAAGGACATGGCGGGCCTGTGCCAGCCGCGGGCCGCCTACGAGCTGGTGAGGGCGCTCAAGGCCGAGACCGGCTTGCCCGTGCACTTCCACACGCACGACACCAGCGGCATCGCCGCCGCGAGTGTGTTCGCTGCGATCACGGCGGGCGCGGACGCGGTGGACGGCGCCATGGACTCGATGAGCGGCCTCACCTCGCAGCCGAATCTCGGCTCCATCGCCGAGGCGCTGCGGCACGGTCCGCGCGACCCGAAGGTCGATCCGCGGGCGATCCGCACCCTGTCGCATTACTGGGAGCAAGTGCGCAGGCACTACGCGCCCTTCGAGAGCGACAACCGGGCCGGCACCTCCGAGGTCTACGTCCACGGCATGCCGGGCGGTCAGTACACCAACCTGCGCGAGCAAGCGCGCTCCCTCGGAGTCAACGACGCGCGCTGGCCCGAGGTGGCGCGGGCGTATGCCGAGGTCAACGAGATGCTCGGTGACATCGTCAAGGTGACGCCCACCTCCAAGGTGGTTGGCGACATGGCCCTGCTCATGGTCACGAGCGGGCTCACGCCTGCGGCCGTGCTCGATCCGCAGAGAAAGATCGCCTTTCCGCAATCCGTCGTGCAGTTCTTCCGGGGGGATCTCGGACAGCCTGCGGGCGGCTTTCCACAGGCGCTGCAGCGCAAGGTGCTCGAGGGCGGCGCGCCCCGAACCCGCCGGCCGGGCGTGGAGTTGCCGCCGGCGGATCTGGAGAAGACGCGCGCCGAGGCGAGCCGCCGCATCGGCCGCGAGGTGACCGACCGCCAGCTCGCCTCCTACCTGATGTATCCGGAGGTCTTCGTCGAGTACGCTGCCGACCGGCGTCGCTTCGGCGACGTGGCGATTCTGCCCACACCGGCGTTCTTCTACGGCATGGAGCCGGAGCAGGAGATCACCATCGACCTGGAGCGCGGCAAGACGCTCATCGTGCGCCACCTGGCGCAGAGCGAGCCGCACGAGGACGGCACGCGGACGGTGTTCTTCGAGCTCAACGGCCAGCCGCGCTCCATCCGAGTCGAGGACCGCAGCCGCGCGCCTGTGCGGCCGCCTCGTCGCAAGGCGGACCTCGGCAACCCGCGCCACGTCGGCGCGCCCATGCCCGGTGTGGTGGCGGAAGTGACGGCGACGGTGGGGAGCGAGGTCGCGCGCGGCGACTCGCTGCTGACGCTCGAGGCCATGAAGATGCAGACGAGCGTTCGAGCGGAGATCGACGGCCGGGTCGCCGAGGTTCTCGCCGAGGAGGGCGCCCAGGTGGAGGCGAAGGACCTGCTCGTGGTTCTCGCCTGA
>JASHYG010000282.1 GCA_030043215.1 Gammaproteobacteria bacterium | reverse complement strand
TCCTGCGCCCACTGCGCCGCCGAGTCATCGACGCCGCGCATCCGGATGGCCTCGATGTGCAGGGCGACATCGAGGTCCTCGGCGGGCACCGTGTAAAGGTACTGCGTCAGGCTCTCGCGCGTATCCGCATTGAAGTTCCCGCCCATCAAGCTGCCGATGTCGGCGAGCTGATCGGCGGTGAGACCCGGATTGCCGCGGAACATCATGTGCTCCTGCGCGTGAGCCATGCCGGGGAAGCCGCTCGGGGCCTCGTCCGAGCCGACGAGGTAGTTGACGGCGGTGGCCGCAACCGGCGCGAGTGAGTTGTGGACGATGATGACGCGCAGGCCATTCTCGAGCGTTGCGCGCACGATGCCCGCATCCGATGGGGCACCGGAGGTCGCCGCGTCCGTGGAAGGCAGCGCGAGGAAGCCCGCGATGAGCAGAGCGGCCCAGCGGGCCGCACGGAGCCTGACGTTTGCAGTCATGATCAATCCCGAGAGGTTTCGATGCGATGTGAGCGTTAAAAAGCCTCGCGCAGCATAACGCGAGCCTGCGGCTCCCGGCTCGAGAGTAACGGCCGAGCGCGGAAAAACGCTCGTGGCGGGCAGACGCATCCACTCCCGAGAATTTTCACGGCTTCGTTACAATATGATTTACGTAATAATATCAATGCTATAAAATACATATATCATCTAAATTATCTACCCGAGCCGTCAGGCGGAGATGGGCCTCTCCGCAGCGACGGCGCTGCGTGACGCCCGAAACACTCTCGGCGTGACGGACGTACGAAATCAGCTTCGCGTCGTCGCGTAACGATTCGCGCTCAGCCGCCGTCGAGAGAGGCGAGGAGGGCATCCAGCTCACGCTTCCGGCGCGGCCATTCGGCGTCACCCTCGGCGGGGGACGATTGCGCTTGAGACTCGGCCGCTTGCTCGACGGGCTCGACGGGTAACTCGGTGGCAGGCGCTGTGGAAAGCGGCTGGAAAGCGGGGGCGGTGGGTTCCACGGTTTGCCTCCCGGGGCTCCGCGGGTTGTTGTTGTGCCTAGGTTAGCAAGCCGCGCGCCGCGAGGCCATGGCTCAATCGCCGTGAAGAGATTAGGCTTGAGCCCCTATGCCCGCTGCTTCCACGAGCGACCTCGCGGTTTCACCGGATCGCCCGGAAGCGGCCGCTCCGGCGCCTGCCCCGTCCGCAGCCGATCGAACGCCGAAGCGGTGGGACACCCCGGCGTGGCGCGACGCCGTCATCGTCATAGCGGTGACCGTCGCGGCGGCGGTCGTGTCCATTCATTTCGATCTGAGCGAGAGACTGCAGCGCTGGACGGCTCCGTGGGAGCGCATGCAGCTCGATGAGCTGCCGAGCGTGCTGTGGGTGCTCTCGCTCGGCCTCGCATGGTTTGCGGCGCGCCGCTACCGGGAAGCCGGCCGGGACCTGCGGCGCCGGCGCGCGGCGGAGGCACGGCTCGCTTCCGCCCTCGCCGACAACCGGCGGCTGTCGCAGCAATACGTACGGCTGCAGGAGGAGGAGCGAAAAGGGCTCGCGCAGGAGCTGCACGACGAGCTCGGGCAGTACCTCAACGTGATCAAGCTCGACGCGGTCGGCATCCGCGATGAGCGCCTCGCCGGCGCTGCGGCCGTTCGGGAGCGCTCGGGTGCCATCGTCGAGAACTGCAATCACATACACGAGGTGCTCGCGGGGCTCATTCGCGAGTTGCGGCCCGTCGGACTCGACGAGCTCGGGCTCGCGGCGGCCGTGGAGCACTGTATCGACACGTGGCGGTCGCGGCTGCCGCGGGCCGAGGTGCGCCTGTCCGTGAGCGGGCAGCTGGCCGATCTTCCCGAGACCGTCGCGCTCACCGTTTTCCGCCTCGTTCAGGAAGCGCTCACGAATGCAGCGAAGCACGCCTCCGCGCAGCATGTCACCGTCCGGATCGATCGCTCGCGGCTCGGCGCGACGATGGATGACATCCGAGTCACGGTCGCGGACGACGGAGTCGGCGCCGCGGTGGCCGCTCCGACGCGCGGTCTCGGACTGATCGGCATGCGCGAGCGCGTGGCGGCGCTCGAAGGGGACCTCGAGGTGGCGACGTCTCCGGGCGAGGGATTTCGGCTCATGGCGCGCATTCCGGTGCGTGGCACGTGACCGCATCGCCCCTCTCCACCCCGATCAGGGTCCTGCTGGTCGATGATCACGCCGTGGTGCGTGAGGGCTATCGCCGGCTGCTCGAGCGGGAGTCGGGGATCGAGGTCGCGGGCGAGGCGGCGGATGCGGCGGAAGCCTGCGCGCGCGCGATGGCCCTTGCGCCCGATATCGTCGTGATGGACATCGGTCTGCCCGGCGTGAGCGGCATCGAGGCCATGCGCCGGATGCTCGCGCACCAGCCGGAGTTGCGCGTGCTGATGTTCAGCATGCACGACGATGCCATCTTCTCCTCGCGCGCGTTCGAGGCGGGGGCGCTCGGCTATCTCAGCAAGTCGAGCGCGCCGGAGGCGCTCGTCGAGGCCATCTACGCCGTCTCGCGGGGCGAGCGCTACTCCAGTGCGGACGTGGCCGGGAACCTGGCGCGCCGCTCGCCGTCGAACGCGCCGGCCGGTCTGCAGACTCTGACGGCACGCGAGTTCGAGGTGCTGCGGCTGCTCGTACGGGGCGAGACGCTCGATCGCATCGCCGAGAAGCTCGGGCTCTCGGAGAAGACGGTTGCCAACCACCAGTCGGCCGTTCGTGAGAAGCTCGGGGCGCGCAACAGCCTGCAGCTCGCCCGCCTCGCGGCGCGGCTCGGACTGTCTGCGTAGTGCCGGATTGCCTCGGGCGTTTGATGGGTATCGAGATCCGGGCGGCCTCGAGCGTCGATCGGGAGCGAGTCGTCGCGTTCCTCGATCAGCAGGGGTATCCGCACCTCATCGACGAGCGCGACCGCCATTTCATCGCCGAGCAGGATGGGCAGATCGTCGCTTCGGTCCGGCTCTCGAGCGTCGAGCCGGCGCTCGTTCTGCGGGGGATGCGCGTCCGCCAGGATTGCCGGCGGCAGGGGATCGGCCGCCGGCTGCTCGCGCTTGTCGCGCAAGAGATCGGGCGAGAGCCCTGCTACTGCCTGCCTTACAGCTGGCTCGACTCCTTCTACGGCGAGGCGGGGTTCCGCCCGATATCGGCGGCGCAGGCGCCATCCTTCCTCGCCGAGCGACATGTCCGGTACGTCGCCAACGGACAGGATGTCATCATCATGCGCCGTCCATAAGGTGCCGGACGAAACCTCGGCGCGAGAGCAAACCATGCCGAACGAAGTCAAAGACAATCCCGCGCGCCGGCGCTATGAGCTCGACGTACCGGGCGGCCAGGCCTTCATCGATTACCGGCGCAACGCCGGAGTCGTGACGATGGTGCATGCCGAAGTGCCGGCCGCTCTGCAGGGAGGCGGTCTCGGCTCGGCGCTGGTGCGGGGAGCGCTGCTTCTCGCGCGTGAGCACGGCGAGTGGGTCGTTCCTGTGTGCCCCTTCGTCGCCGCTTATATCGAGAGACACCCCGAGTTTCAGGATCTGCTCGCTCGAGGCTAGGGCGCGGCCGGCCGCGGCGCTTGCGTCCGCTGACCGGCTGATGTCCTGTGCGCGCCGGCGCTCGGAGCTCGCTTGCCGTTCAACGCCATGATCACCACGCTCGGCACGCCGAGCGCGCCAAATGCCGTGCGCGCGACGTTGCCCGACGCGAAGGCGACGTACTGCTTACTGCCCACCGCGTAAGTCACCACGCCGCCCGCGAGCGCGCCACCGGTCTGCACCTTGCGGAGCAGCTCGCCGGTCTTGCTGTCGAACACCAGGAGATTGCCGGCCAGATCACCGGTGAACGTCACGCCGCCGGCCGTGGGGGTCACTCCGGCGATCACCGGCTTTTCCGCGTGATATCGCCATCGGACTTCCCCGCTCGCGCTATCGACGGCGGTGACCCAGCCGGTGATCGGCCCCTGAGGCTCGATCGAGCCGCCAAAATTCACCTGGCCGACCGCGTACTTCGTCGTGCCGAGCTTCACGTCGAAGCACGCATCGACGGACCCGGTGATGAGCGTGTGGCTCACCCGATCGAGCGTCGGGCCGTTCCACTCGACGCCCCCGGCGTAACCCGGGCAATTGAGCACGCCTTGGGGCGTCGCGGCCGCGTGGTAATCGCCGATCGTGGTCACGGGGGTGCGAAAGATCAGCCGGTGGGTATCCCGGTCGACGGTAGTGATATAGCCGTCCTTGCCTGCAAACGCCAAGACGTCCCGGGCCCCGACGTCTCGATAGAGAACCGGGGCCGCGACCAGATCGAGATCCGCCCAGTCGTTGGCGGTCACCTGGTACCACCATTTCAATGCGCCGGTGCGCGCATCGAGAACGACCATGGAGTCCGTGAACAGGTTGCTGCCGGGGCGATAGTCCTTGTCGATGTCCGGCCACGGGTTACCGACCGGAACGAACAGCTCCCCGGTGGTCACGTCGATCGAGAGGGCGCCCCATACCCCTCCGCCGCCGGTCTTCGCGGTCTGCGCCCGTTTCCACGTGTCCGCCCCGAGCTCGTTGCCGATGGGGATCGTGTTGAACCGCCACAGCTCGCGGCCAGTCTGCGCGTCGTAGGCCATGACACGGCCGCGAACGCCGGACTCGCTCCCCGCGATACCGATGTACACGACGCCGTTCCACGCGAGCGGCGCGGCGGACGCGGACTCGCCGAGCTCCGGCGCGCCGATGACATCCTTCCAGAGCAGCTTGCCCGTCGCGGCATCGAGCGCGATGAGGCGGGCATCCCCGGTTCCGCGGAAGACGCGTCCATCCATCACCGCGAGCCCCCGGTTGGAGGGGGAGGACCGCGCGTCGTCGGGCGTGTAGGTGTTTTTCCAGCGCACGGCGCAGGTGCGCGCGTCGAGGGCGAGGGTTTCCCGGCCGGTGTCGGTGTAGATCACACCGTTCACGACGAGGAGCCCCGCCTCGTAGGTCGTCGGACCGTCGATCTGCACGCGGCAGACTTCTCGGAGGCCCGCGACATTGGCGGGCGTGATCTCGCGAAGCGGGGAGAATCGGTCACCGTCCAGCCGGTTGTTGATGGAGAGCCACTGCGAGCCGGGGATCGAATCCTGCGCGAGAGCAGGCGCAACGCCGGCGAGGGCGCAGAGAGCAGGCAAGCAAAGGGCGGCGCGCGTGAGGGGTTGCATAGGTTCCTCAGTATTCCTTGAAGCGGTCGCGAATCGCCTGCGGACTCGGAAAGTGCACTCCGGTGCTCCATCCGGGACGCATGCCGTAGGGAACGCTGAGCAGCACCGCCTCGACCTGACTGATCTCACCGGCGCCGTTCACCTGAAAGATCTCGTGGGCCGCCCACGTCCACGGCGCGGTGTTCCGGACCGTCACCGTGCGGCCATCTTTCAGCTGATAGGATCGGACGGTCGCATCGTGGTCCATGCCGACCGCCGCATACACGAGGCCCCGCTCCACATCGACGGCGAGCACGCGGCGGCTGCGGATGCGGGTGTCCTCCCGATAGTAGCCGAGGCCGAAGGCCTTCTTGCAGCTGTAGTTGGCCGGTCCCGGCTCCCCGCCCGGGCGTACCGGCCGGGTGGTGGTCTGCGTGCCGTTCTCGAGCCTCAGGCAATCGTCGGCGAACGGGGGCGGCAGATCACCGGTATTGTTCTCGATGCCGGTGTAGTAGCTGTTGACGATCGCCATCAGCTGGCTGCGCGTGCGCCGCTGACCCGGCGGGAGCGTCGCCAGGAACTGGGGTCTCGGCTGGTCACCGAGCTGATCGACCCGCGGTTGACTGCTCGGGCCCCCGCCAATCGTCGTGCCCAGACGGGCGACGATGCTCTCGATCTCCGTGATCCGATGATCGACCACCTTCAAGCGAGTGGCGACCAGCACCGGCGCACCGTTCTCCTGCGCCTTGACGAAGAAGCCGACCGAGCCGGCCGTCGGATCGGTGACGAACAGACGGTAGGTTCCCACGCTGCCGGCGGTGCGCCACAGGCCATCGGGGAGCGTGAGCTCCACGCCGTTCTCCGTGTAGCGCGCACCGCGAGCGAGCGACGCGCGGGAGGGATCGTGGGACACCATCGCCGTGAGGTAGCGCTGCGCGAGCCCTTGCAGGCAAGCGCGGTCGCACGACGCCGGTGCTGCGCCGGCGGAGCCCGCGATGAGCGAGACGGCGAGCGCCGACACGCCGAGTAGGAATAGACCGGGCAGCGATGCGCTGCGGGACGCTGGGCCGTGCGGCGCATCGACACTCGCCTCGGCCCTCGAGCTGCTGGTTTTCATTGGTGCCCCCCGTTCGGCGAGGAGCGAATATAGCTCAAATCTCCGTCGCCGAGGACACTCGGCGGACGGCTCCACGGGCCGGCCCGGCGGGGGGTTGCGGCTGTGGCTCGGGTTTTCTGCTGGACACGCCCGAGGCCCTCTCCATAACATCGCGCGCGGCCTGGCTCGTCGATCGAGACTACCCCGTGGCGCGATATCCGGTGATCTGCAGCTTGCTCGCCGTGGCGCTCTGCGGGGCCGCCGGAGCGCACGCCGCCTCGATCGATCATTTGACGGTCGCGGAAGGGGCCGGGCGCTACGTCATCGAGATGCGCGCCCATCTGAGCGTGCGCGCCGGCAACGCCTACGCGGTGCTCGCCGACCTCGGCAATCTGCGCTCGATCAACAGCGACGTGCGCGAGGCGAGGATCCTCGGCCGCAGCGGGGCGGGCGGCGTGGAGCTCTACACCGTGTTCCGCGCCTGTGTGCTCTGGTATTGCAGGTCCATTCGCGAGACTGAGGAGATGACCTTCGCTCGCAGCGCCGCGGGCGGAGAGGTGGATGCCGTCGTGCTTCCGGGAAGCGGTGATTTCCGCTCCGGGCACGCCCGCTGGCTCTTCCGGGCCGCCGGCGGCGGGACGGACCTCGAGGCGACCGCAGAGCTCGAGCCGACCTTTCGAGTTCCGCCCCTCGTCGGCCCGTGGCTCGTCAAGCGGTGGCTCAGAGCCGAGACGGAGCGGGCCGTGGCGAACATCGAGGCGCTCGCCCGATCGCCGGTCACCTCTTCGCTTCCTCGAACAGCTCGATGAAGCCCCCGACATCCGGATCGCGGATCATGACCTCCCGCGTGCCGCCTCGCATGGTGGCGATTCCGTCCGAGACCACTACCGCGCCTGCGGCCTTCGCGCGCGCGAGGAAGGCGTCGAGTCCGTTCACCTCCATCCCGACGTAGCCGACGCCGATATCGGTGATGCTCGAGGCCTTCACCGGCTTGCGGCGGTTTTGGTACTCCACCATCTCGAAGTTCATGCGGAAGGTCGGGGCGGCGAGTCCTCGACCCTCCGCGGCGAACGGGAACGACTCGTTGAAGAACCGCAGAACGTTACCGTGTCCCCCGACGGCGGCATCGTAGAAGTCTCCACTCATCCAGGGCGAGGCGGCACTTTGCAGATGCCCGCCGAGCAGGTCTCCGTAGAACGCTCTCTCCTTGCTCGAGTCGAGCACGACGAGCCCAACGTGGTTGACGCCCGGGAGCAGAGCGGGCCGTGCCGGACGACCGCTCGCGGCCGGCGCGGCGGGGCGTTGAGCGACGAACTCGATGTCGAGACCGTCAGGATCGGTGATGTACGCGATCATGCCTCGAGTCTGGCCCGGAGGCGCGATGAGCCGCCCGCCCCAGGACCTCGCCCGCAGCAAGCCCTGCGCCTTCAAGCGCGACCAGAGCCGATCCGCGTCGGGGACCACCAGGGCAAAGTGGCTGGCGCCGGGCTCCCAGGCGGTGTGGCGCGAGAGGTTCCTGCGCCGGATGCCTTTCACTTCGCGCAGGTACACCACGAACCGCTGACCCGAGTCGGCGTTCTTGATGTACATCTTCGCCATGCGCGTCGTGAAGCCGGAGGCGCCGTAGAGGCGCTCGATCACCGGATCCGTGCGCCAGGCCGGATTGGCGAGGGGATCCTGGCTGAATCCGAGCTCCTCATAGAAGGCGACGGACTTATCGAGGTTCGAGACGATGCGGCCTACGAAGGCAATGCCGATGACCCGGCCCTGCTCCTCGCCGGCCGCCTGCGAGAAGGCGGGTTGCGCCCGAGCGAGCCAGCCCGCGCAGGCGAGCGCACTGATCGTGAGAGCGGAAAGCCTGTTCATGGGAGACCTCGGTGTGTGGGCCGGCCGGCGGTACGGCGAAGACTACGCGCGCCGCGCCATGCGCGGTACTGTCTCGATCACGTCGCCGACTGACCGGAACTGCCCGGGGTAAGTGAGCAGCGTGCGCGCCATGGCGAGCGCGCCGGCCTCGCAATCCCCGCGCACGTCAGCGTCGCGGATGGAGTCGAAGTCGAGCACGTGGGCGAAGCCGAGAATGCGGCGGATCATCTTGCAGGCGCCGAAGCCGAGCATGTCGGCAAACAACGAGTCGAGAAAGGCTTCGCGCGCCGACTGCAGCGCGGCGGCGTCCTGCGGCGCGGTGAACATCGAGGCGGGGAAGGCATCGCCCTTGCCGTGCTCGCTCCAGAGCGCAAGGAAGCGCCCACGGAACGTTTCCCAGAAGACCGCGACCTGCTCGAGGAGCCATTTCCGGTAAGCGACGCGGTCGTCACCCGGGGTCGCATGGCCGGGCTGGGAATACCAGCTCAGCAGCAGATTGCCGAAGAACGCGCCGAGATCGAACCCGATCGGTCCGTAGAAGGCGAATTCCGGGTCGATGACGCGAGTGTCGGCTTCCGTCACCATCACCGAGCCGGTATGCAGGTCCCCATGTATGAGCGCCTAGCTCTCGGTGAGGAACTTCTGCCCGAAGCGCGCCGCGGCCACCTTCAGCGGCCCGTCGCGGCGCAGGTCCGCGGCGATGTCATCGAGCTGGGGGGAGGTGTGGCGATTGCGAGGACTCGGCCGGTAGGGGTCCGCGAAAACCAGATCGACCGTGATGCGCACCAGCGGCTTGTTGGCGGCGAATCGCGCCATCCCCTCCATCTTTCGCTCGAAGGG
>JASHYG010000281.1 GCA_030043215.1 Gammaproteobacteria bacterium | reverse complement strand
GCGCCAGGGGATGGACGGAATTGATGTAGGTTGCGAGCCGCGCCGCCGACTGGGATTCGCCGACGGCGAGGTAGAGTTTCGGCTTCAGACCGTGCAGCATGTCCACGTCGCCAGGATGGCGCAGCGCCTGGCCGGCCTGGGAGAAGATGTCGTAGGACATGGCGTCACGGTCGGGGCCGCGGTTGGGACCGGCGCTCGCGACGATTTCACCCACGTCCAGCGCGCCATAGCGTTGCGGGCTCCACTTTTTCAGTGCAGCGACGCCGATGGTCTGGGCCGAGACGCCGACCCAGACATAGCCGGCCCGCATGATGTGCTCCCAGCCGAAGAACCAGAAATTTTCGGCGTCGAACAGGTTGGTGACATTGACCCATTCCACGAGCACCGTGCCGTTGAAGCGTTTGGGATCGGCGGGACGGCGCACCACGATGCGCGTGAGATAGGGGAGGCCGCTGTCCTTCACCGTGCCCGTTTGGCCGGGCGGGGTGTTGTAGGTCCTGGCTGTTCCCTTGATGAAGAATTCCTCTTCCAAATACCCATGGGCCGCCAGGTTGTGATTCGAGGCGAAGAAAGTGTAATTGTGCGATGGAGCGCCGGGAATATCCGGCGACGCCATGGGGCCGCTCACTTGCGGAATAGGTACTGACGACGAAGCGAGCGCCTGAATGGCAACAAGGCCAAGCGCAGCACTCGACAGAGATCCAAAACGCCTACCCAACATAACGCCCCTTTGTATTAGCGGCCTCGTCGATGGGATACGTTGGCGGCCAAGTATCTTACGGGCCAAGCGAACCGACGTATGCGGCGAGGTCGATCATGTCCTGCCGCGAGAGACCCGCGACTATCGGCTTCATCAACGTCGCGGTGGTTCCTTCGCGCGTACCAGACTTGACGGCGTACAGCTGACGGAAGAGGTATGTCGGGAAGCGGCCTGCGATGGGAGGGCCGATGGAAGTGCCTCGAAGGTCCGGCCCGTGACAGAGCGCGCAAGGCGGCCGCGCGCTTCCATTGCCCTTCGCCAGAGCTGCGCCGCGTACGATCGACCCAACCGGTACGTATGCCGTGTAGGTCGTGCGCGGATCGCGCATCTCGAATCGCTCCGGATCGTCGGGGCCTTCGATGATGCGCTCGCCGAGCGACACCTTCGGGCGGCTTCTTTCGAAGACGTACACGAAGCCGTGCGCGACTGGTTGCGGGATCCGATCGGCCTCGATGACCTTCACCCGCTTGGTGTAGCGCAATCCCGAGAAATATCGGGCCGCCGCCTCAGCATCGGTTGCGCTCGTCTGGCGGATGACTTGGAGCATGAGCGCGCCCGGAGTGAAGCGCACATCGACGAGCTTGCGCGCGCCGGATCTCATATCACGAAGCTGCTGCGATAAATAGCTGAAAGGCATGCCGGCCAGTGCGGCATTCTCGGGACGTCCGACACCTTCCGGCAGGTGACAGAACCCGCACGCGGAAGCGGGGCCGCGATCACCCCTGACCACGGGTGGCATCGGCGGATGCGCGGTCGGGAACCAGTCGACAGCGGTCCTGCGGTCTACAAGCTGCGCTTCAGTAAAACTCCGCTGGCTGCCCGGCAGATGCTCCGGTCGTGCGGCGTGGCTCGGCGGGCTCGGTTCACCACTGCCGGGAAAGGCCCAGAGTGGAGCGGCATTCACCTGCGTCGGCCGAATGCTCGGCTGCCGAACGGGAGCCGCTTGAGGGGTTGCCGAACCGGCCCAGTGGGCCGCGCTTGCGAAGATGAGTGATCCGAGGACCACTGGGATCCGGCTCATCTTGCCACCGGCGGACACGTTTAGAAGGTGACCGATGGAAGCCATGCGCCGTCGGGCTGGTTGTACAGGCCGATCGTCATCAGGGTCATCGTGTGCGCGATTCGCAGGCCCCGCCCGAGGCACCACTGCACCAGCTCGGGATTGCGTGTTGGAACGAGGAAACCAGGACCCGCAAAGGATTCCGAGGCGCTGATGAGTGCTTGGAGGTCTTCGTTGGTCTCTCCCACCGCATGACCGAAGATCGCAATCGACGTTGCGTAACCCGTCACCTGCCCTGAGCGCTCGACGATCCTGGCCGTGCCGCGAGCCACGGCATCGGCCAGTTCGCCCTCGCGCGTATGACCGTGCACCCGCAAGCAGACGTGATTGCAGGCCGGCAGGTCCTCACGGGTGGCTGGACGCACCGAGCGCGCGGATCCGGACTTACCAACCGGCGCTCCCTGCAGACAAGCGAGCGGCTCGCGTACCTGAAAGCCCAACTTGAGATAAAGCGCGAGGGAGCGGTTGTGGTAGCCCGCCTGAACCAGGCGGATTCCCGGAAACTCACGCTCTTGCGAGCGCCGCATGACTGCCTCCATGAGCGCATGTCCGCTTCCTGCGTTCTGGAGCGACGGGTCCACCGTGATCGGCCCGATACCGCTGATCGGGTTTCGCTCATCGAGAAAGTTGCTACCAACGATCCTGCCGTCGGCCTCTGCGACCACGGAAAAGAATCGTTCATGTCCCAGGAACTCGGCGAGGAGATCCACAGCCGCCTCTCGGCTTGGGAAGTCCGGTCGAAAGCCATGCGCCTCGGCGATCGTTTTGAAGGCGCGGTAGCAGATATCTCCGGCTGCAGCCGCGTCAGTCGGCTCGCCTCTACGCAGCCGTGGAGTCATGGAAAGCCCCCGATTGTTCGATGGCATTATTGCAACGATTCCGGCGCGCAGTAAAGCGATGGCGCTCGACGGCGGCTCGGAGTACTTTGTTTCCGGCAGTAGCCACTGACGGAGAATGAACGTGAACAAGACACGCCGGAGCCTGCTCGCGTCGGCTGCTGCGTTGGCGTCTCCAATAGTGTTGGACGCCGAGGAAACCGCGGGGCTGCGAGCACAGTTGCTCGGCGCGTGGCAGTTGCTGGATGCGGTAACCGTCCACGCCGGCGGTCTGACGGAGCCTTGGATGGGCCGGCCCGGTCCCTACAGAGGTCTGATCATTTACAGCGCATCAGGCCTGATGTCTGCGCAAGTCGCGAGCGATCGTGCTCCCGCGAAGGGCCATCGTCGAATCGACGAGATGACCGTGGCTGATCAGCTGAGGTACCTGGCGACATACTACGCGTATTTCGGGCGATTCGAGGTCGATGAGGCCCAGTCCGAAGTCCATCACATCATCGAGGCATCATTGGATCCTTCGGAGACGGGCACGACCTATGTTCGTAAGGTCGCGCTCGTAAACGACCGCATGACGCTAACGACCGAGCGGCGGCAAGTGAACAACGAGACGCGGTATAACCGACTGGTCTGGGCCCGGGTATGAGCGCTCGGAGAGCGATTTGCGCGGTCCGGGACTGGCCCGGCGCGACCGAAGCGGTGGGCTTCGGCCCGCCGGGCACTGGCGGTTGCATGCCGCCGTCAATCCACTACCGAGACCCTGCAATCGCTCGACTCATGATTCCCCGGACCTTCGCACTTGGCGACGACTCCATTGATCGCCTGCGTTCCGAAATGAGTGCTGGCGGGCGACCCGAAAGTCAACGTGAAGTTCGAGAATGTCACGAACGCCTGTGCGGTGGTGATGCTCGAGTTCTGCATCCCGCCGAGGATGCAGATGGTGACCGGCGACGGGTTGCCAAACGGCGGGTTGGCCCCGTTTCCCGTGACGTATGCGGTACCGGTGACTACGAAACCACCCGTGACCGCGGGCTTGAACGGCGGCTTGGGTATGCACGTATTCTGCCAGGTGATCGTATCGGTCGGGTCGTTATGGATCACGCCGTCCGTCACGGTGATGTGGTGCGTATGAGCACCGAGCATCGTGGGATCGTAGCTCGAATCCGAATTCGCGAAGTCGGCCATCTCCATCGTCATCTCTGCCGAGAATGTTGCGGTGCCGTGCTCCTGATCGAGGTCCAGAGACCACTTGCCATGCATCTCGTACGGGCCGCCCGTCACGGTAGGGGCGGGAGGCGTGTAATCGTTGAGCAAGCCGCTGAAATGCGCCGGCAGCGGGGGCTCATCTGCGGAGAGCGCCCGAGTGAGTCCTCCGACGCCAATCCCCAGCATTGCCACTGCCACTAATACCAGGATCGGTCTTTCACGCGCCGTCCGTCTCAAGACTCTACCTTTCATGGGAAATCTCCTAGGTCGTTTGTTTGCACCCCTGGTTCTGCACCGGTTCCCGCCATTGTTGGGAGGGCTCCGAGGTTTGCACGCACGGACATGCGCGCAACGTCGTTCGCCGGTGCAGCGGGAAGGTACGCAAGCCGCACCGCGGGTGGTCAAGCGGCGAGGGACGGAGTGCCGCGCTGTGCGGTCGAATGCCGCGCTTTACCTGAGTTGAAGGCCGCCGGTTTACAATGACGCCCCTGCAGGCCAGGTAAGAACTTGCCCGGACGGACTCGGATGAACGATACCCCTACCGATGGATCGCGTTCGCAGCGGCAGGCCGTGGAGAGTGGCCGGTTGGATTCGTGGAAGAAGATCGCGGCGCACTTCAGGCGTGACGTGACCACGGTGCAGCGCTGGGAGCGCCGAGAGGGCATGCCGGTTCATCGGCACCTTCATGACAAGCAGGGTTCGGTGTACGCGTTCCGCTCGGAGCTCGATGCATGGTGGGAAAGCCGGCGGGGCGAGCTCCCGGACTTGGGCGACAGCGCGCCCCAGTCGTCCTCTCGCGTGCCGCCCGTGCAGTCGCCTGCTGTGCCATCGCCGCCTGTATCGCCGCAGGCGACGCTGGCGTCCGAGGCAGCGGCCGAATCCGCCGTGCAGGCGACCCGTCTCAGGGGCACGATCAAGCGCCATTTTGGCTTGGCTGCAACCATCGCGGCTGCGCTGCTGCTCGTCTACGCTGGATTCAGATTGGGTTACCCGCGGGTGCAGCGCTGGCGCAATCCGCTCGCGAATGCCACTTTCACGCGTCTCACCGATTGGCCGGGTATCGAGCAGGCGGCGGAGATCTCGCGGGACGGCCGATGGGTGGCTTTCCTCGCAGACCACGACGGGCACACGGATGCGTGGCTCACGCAGGTCGGCAGCGGGAGCTACCGCAACCTGACCCACGGCAGCCTGA
>JASHYG010000280.1 GCA_030043215.1 Gammaproteobacteria bacterium | reverse complement strand
ACCGTGCGTACATGGCCGAATTGATGCAGATGGAGACCATCGCGTCACGGCGCGGCCGAGGCGCCAACCGCGCCTCGATCGGAACTGAGATCAATCACCCCGCGATCGACTATGCAAAGTTGGCCCAGAGCATGGGCGTCTATGCCGAAGGGCCGATCAGCAATCCGGGGGATTTGGGCCCCGCCATCAAGCGGGCGATTGCAGTGGTGAAACGCGGGGAGCCGGCGCTGCTTGCCACGCTGACTCAGCCGCGATAAGGAGCAGACATGTCCACGCAGCCGCAGGCACGTGTCCCGCATCTACATCCTCTGATGGCCGCGGCGGCGATTGTGGCAGCGGCGATGGTCGTTGGGCTTCCACTGCGGGCGCAGAGCCCGGCGGCCGCCACGCCGGCGCCAGCCACGGCGGGAAAGGCAGCGAACGGACGAAGTCTGTTCATGACATACCTTTGTTATTCGTGTCATGGCTCCGACGGCCAGGGCGGGGCTGGCGCCCGCCTGAAAGCGCCGGACCTACCCCCGTTTGATGCGTTTCGCATCTATGTCCGTAAACCGGCCGGCCGTATGCCATCGTATCGAAGTAGCGCTCTCTCCGATGCGCAGCTTGTAGACATTTACGCATATTTGACGAGCGTTCCCGCGCCGGCCTCCGCCAAGAGCATCTCATTGCTCAATCAATGAGGCGCGAGCTCAGGTGTCGCGGCGACCGGCCCGTGTGGCTCCGGGCCCGATCACGCCATTCTCGTTGACGACCACCTCCATCGGGATGTCGTGGGGCTGCGGGTAGATCGTCGAGATCGCCGCCTGGGCGTATCCCACGCCGAAGGCGTGCGGGCGCTTCGCGAAGGAGGCGAGCGTGCGGTCGAAGAAGCCGCCACCGTAGCCGAGACGGAAGCAGGCGGGATCGAAGCCGACCACCGGCGCGATCACCACGTCGGGCAAAACCACCTCAGCCCGCGCAGTTGGAACCGGAATCCCCCACACGCCGGGCTCGGTCGGGTCCCCGGGAGCCCAGAGGCGAAAGAAGAGTGGCTTGCCGGGCGCGAGAACCACGGGAAGGGCGGTGCGCCCGCCACGGGCGACGATGCGTTTCAGCAGGTCGCGCAGAACCGGCTCGCCCCGGAAGGGTGAATAGGCGCTCACGGTCCGTCCGGAGACGTTGCCGATGGCCTCTTCGAGAAAGACCTCGATCTGCCGGCTCCAGCGCAGCCGGTCCTCGCTCGGCGTGGCAAGCCGCGCCGCGATGAGCCGCTCGCGCTCCGCCTTGCGCCAGCGCATGACGTCGGCTCGTCGCTGGGGATCGACCGCTACGCCGGTGCCATCAGCCGCTTCGAGCTCGTGCGCCAAGCAGGGGGGCGAGGCGTAGTCGCCGGTGCCGTCACTGGGCCGAGCGGTCACGCCACGGGCTCCGCTGCCGAGCAGGGGGGAAGGGAAACCTGCGAGTCGGGGCGCCTGAGGCGCTCGCCCCTCATGAGGAGAACGCCGTTCTTGACGGCGATACCCATCTCGAGGCTCTGAGCGATGCGCCGCGCTCGCTCGACGAAATGCGCTGCCGCAACGGGCGGACACACCTCGCGCGCGGTCTGCTCGAAGAGCTGCAGCCAGCGATCGAAATGGCGCGAATCGACAGGGAGCGGCAAGTGCTTCTCCATCGGTCGCCCATGATAGACCCCCGTCATCAGCGCGACGGACGACCAGAACTCGCCCATCCGCTTGAGGTGCGGCTCCCAGTCCGCGATTCGCTCGGCGAACACCGGCGCGAGGAGGGCGTCCGCTCGAACCTTGTCGTAGAAGGACCGCACCAGGCGGTCGATCATCGCTTGATCGATGCCGGTCCACTCGACGAGGCTCGCCGTGATTTGCGACTGCCGTTCGGACATCTATCCACCAAAATAGGTATTCTATATACCTATTTAGGATGCCATACTCGCGACCTCCACGCCATGGATAAATGCGATGCGCCTGACTTCGTTCACAGATTACGGCCTGCGGGCGCTGATGCGCCTTGCGGGTGAGCCCGACCGCCTCTTCACGACGGAGGAGATCGCTCGCGAATTGGCGATCTCCCGTAACCACCTGGTCAAGATCGTCCGCAAGCTCGCGGTGGCCGGAGTCGTCGCCACGCAGAAGGGGGCGGGGGGCGGCTTCCGCTTGGCGCGGCCGGCGGACGGGATCACGCTCGGAGAGATCGTGCGGCGGCTGGAGTCCGATCAGGCGCTGGTCGAGTGCTTTCGCTCGGACGGCGGCGCTTGTGTGCTGACGTCCGGCTGTCGCTTCCAGCCGCGTCTGCGCGCAGCCCGGGAGGCGTTCCTGCGGGAGCTCGATCGCAGCACGCTCGCCGAATGCGCCTGGCGGCCGCCAGGAGGCCGGTCCGCCGCGCCGGCGCCCGTCAAAAGCCGGCGACGGCCGGGATGATCTCGCGGCCGAAGGTCTCGAGCGGATGCAGCGTGTGAACGTCCGGCAAGTTGAATATCGCTTGCTGCACACCGAGGGCGGAGAAGGCCTTGCACAGCTCGATCACCTGTTTCGCCGTCGTCTTGCCGGGCTGCAGATCTGCCGTACCGAGCGTCGTTTTCTCGATCGAGCCGTAATCCCGGCCGAGGGCGTCGCAATGCTGCCTCAGGATCGCGAGCTTGCCGCGCACGACCTCAGGGGAGCCGAACAGATTGCACGCGTCGCCGTACTGAGCGACGAGCCGTAGCGTCTTCTTCTCCCCGCCCCCCGCGACGAGAATCGGCGGGTGAGGGCGCGAGAGAGGCTGCGGGTTGCACAGCGTCTCCTCGAGCCGGTTGTGCTTGCCCTGATAGGGGCCGGTGTTCCCCGACCACATCTGCTTTGCAATCTGCAGCGCCTCCTCGAGCAGCTCGAAGCGGACGCCGAGCGGCGGGAAGGGCACGCCCAGCCCGCGCGCCTCCTGCTCGTTCCAGCCGGCGCCGACCCCGAAGTACGCGCGGCCGCGCGAGAGCACATCGAGCGTCGTCACCGTCTTCACGAGAATCCCCGGGTAACGATAGATCACACCGGTCGCCATCGTGCCGAGCTTTACCTTGGTGGTGAGCGCTGCAAGGAAGCCGAGCGTGGTGTAGCCCTCGAGCATGTCGTTCTCGTGCGGACCGACCACGCTGATCTGGAAGAAGTGGTCCATCACCCACAGGCTGTGGAATCCCGCGTCATCGACGATACGGGCGATCTCCGCCAGCGTGCCGGCGATTCGCGCCGATCCTCCGGGGTACGTGAAGTTGGGGACCTGCAGGCCGATCTTCATGCGGGCCGTCCTCCCGAGCGAGGCCGTACGGAGCCCAGGGGCTTGCCCTCGCTGCGCGCCCAGTTGCGCATCAGCGTGTTGCTGGGGAGCGTCCGGTCGAGTGTCTTGCGGGCGGTCTCCACGCCTGCGACCGGCAGCCCGTCCGGGTCCAGCCGGCCGATCTGCACGAGCACGGAGGCCTGATCCCAATAGATATGCTCGTGAGCGACCTTGCCGTCGCGGAACTGGACGATCGCAACCAGCGGGATCTCCACCTTGCGCCCGGTTGGGGCGATCCCCGGCAGCATCCAGTCGATTTCCGAGGTGTGGGTGAAGCTGAGCAGCAGCTCATCGACCACGCTAGCCGCGCCCACCGTCCGGCTGATCAGCGTCAGGGCGGTATCGGGAGGATTCGCGCCGATGAAGTGGTACTTGTAGAAGCGCTCGAGCTCGTCGTGCCCGACGCCTCCGGTCATGGTGGGGACGTGGTTGACGTAGGGCTCCCCTACCATCGTGGCCATGGTCGCCTCGACGTTGCGAGTCTCGAACTCTGAGCGAGTGTGCTCTTCCCAGAGCGCGGTGAGATCGGGGTTCGGCACGGACACCTCCCACAAATCCGGAATCGGCCGGGGGCGGCGGGCCGGAATCGCGGCGACCGGCGGCCTCCGGCGAGCCGCTCAGCTCACGATGACCTCGCCGTACTGCCGCGATCCGAGATTGCCATCCGCAAAGATCTCGCGCTCGGCAATCCAGCCGCGCGAGGCGTCGTAGGCTTCCTGCGTGTAGGGCTCGAACACGAGCCGCTCGCCCGGCCCCCAGCGCCTCGTGTCCATCATCGGGTGGTAGCGTACGGGGAACTCGCGCCGGTAGTAGTGAGTGTAGAGCTCGGGCCGCAGGTCGATGTCGCGCTGGGCGCGGCGCAGGGCGGCGAAGTACTTCCTCAAGTCCTCGGGGTCCGGATCCCCGGTGATCATCGTCGCGATCATGAAGGTCGTGTCGATGACCTTGCGAAATCCCAGCTGCTCGGCGAAGTAGTAGGGGCCGCTGAAAAGCGTCGCGGCCGGGACCTTGCGCTCGATCAGCAGCTCCATCCGCTTGAACAGCATGCCGTCGTTGAACGAGAGCTGGATCCGCTCGCGGGCAGGTACTGCTCGAGGGCCTGGAGGCTCGAGTAGTGGCTGCCGGACTGATAGCCGACGGAGATCGGCACCCCTGCGAGGTCGGCCGGATCTCTCACGGGGGAGTCGGCGGGGACGAATACCCCGGCGGGCGCGACGGAGTAGGCGCCTGCATACAGCTTGCCGTGGCCGCTCGAGGCGGCGACATTGACGGTCCAGTGGCAGGCGCAGCTCACATCGGATGAGCGGCCCGCCTCGAGGGATTGATAGGCGCCGACTCGCGCGCCCTGGTCGTGAATCTTCCCGTCGGTCGCCTGCACCTGCTCCTGAAACAGGTAATCGAGGCCTTCGGCGGCGAAGTAGCCCTTCTCCTCGGCTACCCATTCCTGCAGGCGAAAATGCGGCTGGATGACGAACCGGCTCATCTCGATCCTCCGCCGTGAGGCTC
>JASHYG010000279.1 GCA_030043215.1 Gammaproteobacteria bacterium | reverse complement strand
TGTCCCAGAGCTGCTCGGCATAGCGATCGACGTAGCGCGTGCCGTAGGTATCGACCCAGCCTCCACGGTTGCCTCCCCCCGGGCGGACGTTGTCCAGATAGCGGAAGATCAGATAGCTCTGGTACTGCTGGAGGTGCTGATCGGTGATCTCCGGGTCTCGTGTCTCCGTGCCGGTGTAGATGGCGTCGAACTTCTTTGCCTCGACATCCAGGTCGTAGCCCAGGGCCTGGTAGTGCTCGTACCAGTTCGGGTACTTGATGATGACCCGAACGCGGGGATTGACGGCCCGGGCCGCCCTCAGCACCAGGTCTTCGGCGACCTCGCGCATCTTCTCCAGGCGATACTGCGTCCAGCCGCGCCCTGCCTTGGCGGCGATGTCGGCATCGCTCTTGGTCGAGTAGAAGAAGAAATCATCGAGGATGATCTCATCGAAATGCCGGGCGGCGAGCTCGACCGCGCGCCGGCATTCCTGCCGGTCGTGCGCACTCTCGTAGTCGAGAGTGCCGAATGGCACCCCTTGTCCCGGTGCGGAGAAGGCGATTCCCCCAGAGACGGCGATGCCATGCTGGGTGAAGAATTTCTTGAGGGTCTCGAGCGCGGCCTCGTCCGCAAACTGGCCGCTGCGATAGGTCTCGAGGTACACCTTGTCGAAGCGTACCTGCCCGGCGATGCGCCGATACTCCGCCTCGAGAACCTTCGGATCCTCGAGGCGGTGAGTCGCATCCACGGTCACGTAGATCGCCACCCGGAAGTTCTGGTAGGCGCTCTTCGCCACGGCCCAGCCGCTCATCGTCGCAAGTGCCGCGGTCAGGACCGATATGAGAAAGCATCGCTTCATGGAACCCTCGGATCCGGTGGATCGAGCTGCGCCGCTCCGGCTGCCATCGCCCGATCATTCTGCCGATATCGGGGAGGAAGTTGAAGTCCGCGGTTCGGTTAGGCGCGCACGGCGGTCCGCCGGACTTCCACTTCCGCCTCGGCGCCGACGAACTGCGCATGGTAGAGCTCGTGGTAGGCCCCCCCGAGGGCGAGCAGCTGCTCGTGGGTGCCGCGCTCGACGATGCGGCCATCGCGCATCACCAGGATCAGGTGAGCATCGCGTATCGTCGACAGCCGATGCGCGATGACGAAGCTGGTGCGGTTGGAGCGCAGCGCCGCCATCGCGTGCTGTACGAGCGTCTCGGTGCGGGTGTCGACCGAGCTCGTCGCCTCGTCGAGGATCAGCAGCGCAGGGTCGGTGAGAAAGGCCCGCGCGATCGTGATGAGCTGCCGCTGTCCGCCGCTCACGTTGCTGCTCTCCTCGTCGATGACCGTGTCATAGCCCTGCGGGAGGCTGCGCACGAACCGGTCGACGAAGGTCGCCCGGGTGGCCTCGAGCAGCTCCTCATCGGTGGCGTCCAGCCGTCCGTAGCGGATGTTGTCCCGGATCGTGCCGTTGAACAGCCACGTGTCCTGCAGCACCATGCCGATGCGGGACCGCAGCTCGTCCCGGCGCATCGTCGTGATGTCGACGCCGTCGAGAGTGATGCGCCCGGCATCGAGCTCGTAGAAGCGCATGATGAGATTGACGAGCGTCGTCTTGCCGGCGCCCGTGTGGCCGACTATGGCAATCGTGTGCCCGGGCTCGGCCACGAGGGAGAGATCCTCGATCAGAGGCTTGTCGGGCTCGTAGCGGAACGAGACGTGCTCGAACTCGACGCGGCCGTGTAGAGCGATGGCATGGGCGGCCACGGCGGGCTCGGCGCGTTGCTCGGGGGCGTCGAGCAGATCGAAGACACGCTCCGCCGAAGCGACACCCGACTGCAGGCTGCTCGCCATCGAGGCGACCTGGGTGAGCGGGCGGGTAAACTGCCTCGAGTACTGGATGAAGGCCTGGACGGCTCCGAGGCTCATGGCACCGGTCGCAACACGCAGCCCGCCGATCACGGCGATGAGCACATAGTTGAGATTGCCGATGAACATCACCGCCGGCATGATGATGCCGGAGACGAACTGGGCGGCGAAGCTGGTCTCGAATAGCTTCTGATTCTCCGTGTCGAACCTGCGGGCCACCTCGCGCTGCCGCCCGAAGACCTTCACGAGCTCGTGCCCCGTGAACGCCTCCTCGATCTGACTGTTCAGATGCCCGGTGTGGGTCCACTGCGCGATGAACTGCGGCTGCGAGCGCTTTGCGATGACCTTCGTGACGAACATTGCGAGGGGGATCGTCACCAGGGCGATGACCGAGAGCAGGGGCGAGATGACGATCATCATCGCGACAACGCCTATCACCGTGAGGAGCGACGTGAGGAGCTGGCTCAGGGTCTGCTGGAGGCTCTGCGAGATGTTGCTGATGTCGTTGGTGACCCGGCTCAGGATCTCTCCCCGGGGCTGCTGGTCGAAGTACTTGAGCGGCAGCCGGTTGATCTTGTCCTCCACCTCGCCGCGAAGCCGGAGTACGGTACTCTGGACCACGTCGTTGAGCAGATATCCCTGCGCCCACAGGAACAAGCTGGAGATCAGGTACAGGCCGACCACCAGCAGCAGGGTGTAGCCGAGCGCGCCGAAATCGATCCCCGCTCCCGGCACGAGGTGCATGTGAGAGAGCATTTCGGCCAGGTTGGGATTGCCCGCGGCGCGGGCCACCGCCACGGCTTGCTGTGGAGTCGAGCCTGGTGCGAGGTGCTTGCTGACGACGCCCGTGAAGATGATGTCCGTCGCGCGGCCAATGACCGCAGGCCCGATCACGGATAGCACGACACTCGCGATGGCAAGCACGACCACGCACGCGAGGCGGAACCGATCGGGGCTGAGTCTGGCCAGCAGCCGGCGTACCGACGGCCCGAAGTTCATCGACTTCTCGGCGGGCCGGCCCACGCTCATCCAGGGAGGGCCGCCCCCGCCGGCCTGGCCCGCGGCGGGTAACCGCTTCGGCATGGCTCTGGGACGCGTGTCGTTCATGGTGCGGCCCCCATAGCGGGCCGGCGGGCGGAGCCAGGTGAGCGAGAGCGGCGATCGATGGCGCCCATCACGCAGCCTCCTCGGCAGAGATCTGCGATTCGACGATCTCCGCGTAAGTCGGACAGCTGTCGACCAGCTCCTCGTGCCGCCCGAGGCCGACAATGGCGCCCCCGTCGAGCACGAGGATCTGGTCGGCGCTCATGATCGTCGAGACACGCTGCGCGACGATCACCACGGCGGCATCGCGGGTGACGGGGCGCAGGGCGACGCGCAGTCGGGCATCGGTGCCGAGATCGAGCGCGGAGAACGACTCGTCGAACAGATAGATCTCCGGCTTGCGAACGAGCGCGCGGGCGATCGCGAGACGCTGCCGCTGGCCGCCGGAGACGTTCGTCCCGCCCTGTGCGATCGGCGCCTCGAGCCCGCCCGACATCGCCTGTACGAAGTCGCGCGCCTGGCCGACCTGGAGCGCTTCCCACAACTCGTCGTCCGTGGCGTCCGGGTTCCCGTAGCGCAGATTGCTGGCGACTGTTCCGGAGAACAGATACGGTCTTTGCGGCACGAGGCCGATACGCGTCCAGAGCAAGTCGGGATCGAGCTGCCGCACGTCTACACCGTCGACCAGAACCGTGCCGCGCGTCGCGTCGAACAATCGAGGGATCAGCGATACGAGCGTCGTTTTCCCCGCGCCGGTGCTGCCGATGACCGCGAGGGTCTCTCCAGCCGTGACGCGAAAGGAGACGTCGCGGAGTACAGGGTCGGCGGCGCCCGGGTACTGGAACCCGACGCTGCGAAACTCGACCTGGGCGCGGGCGGTCACCGATCTCACGGGATGGGAGGGGGGCACGACCGACGACTCCGTATCGAGGACTTCGCCGATGCGGTCGGCGCACACCGCCGCGCGGGGAATCATCATCAGCATGAAGGTTGCCATCATCACCGACATCAGGATCTGCGTCAGGTAGACGAGGAATGCCGTGAGGGCGCCGATCTGCATCTGACCGGTGTCGATGCGCAACCCGCCGAACCACATCACGGCGGCGCTCGACACGTTGAGGAGCAGGATGACGGCGGGGAAGATCAAGGCCATGAGGCGCCCCGCCTGCAGCGCGGTGT
>JASHYG010000278.1 GCA_030043215.1 Gammaproteobacteria bacterium | reverse complement strand
AGCGGGTACAGCTGGCCGCGGCGCACGTTCCCCATGATGAGGAAGCGCAGCACCTGCTCGAAGTACTCGGCGCGCGCATCGACGAGGTGGTGCTCGATCGCGCCGAGCTCCCGCGCGCGTCTCTCGAGCGTCCGCGCCGCCTCCGCATCGATTCCGCCGGTGTTGACGGTCACGGTGATGACGGGCCGACCCTGATGCTCGGCCACCCAGGGCACGAGGAACGAGGTGTCGAGCCCGCCGGAATAGGCGAGAACGATCGGCTGGGCGCCGGGGGATGGCGAGCTCATCGGTGAGGCCTCAGACGCGGAAGAGGGAGTGCAGGCGGCCGATGAGCTTCGCTTGTGCGCTCTCCCGGTCGGTTGCGATGAATATGGTGTCGTCGCCGGAGATCGTACCCACGACCTCGGGCCATTCTGCCTTGTCGATGGCGACGGCCACGCTCTGCGCTGCGCCGATCGTCGTCCGGACGACCGTGACGCATGAGCCGGCGGGCCGGATCTGGCGCACGAACTGCGCCAGGGTGCCGAAGTCGCCGTTCGCCCGGGTGATCTCGTCGGGCGGCATGACGTAGCGCCCGCTCGCCTTCAGCACTCCGAGATCCCGCAGATCGCGGCTCACCGAGGACTGCGTAACGTCGTGCCCGTCCCTGCGCAGGAGCCGGACCAGCTCACTCTGCCGGCGCACGAGGCCGTTGCGCAGGATCTTCACGATCGCGCTGCGGCGCTCGAGCTGCTGGTGGTCGCTCAACATCGGGCGGGACTCGTATGCATAAACTTGCGTGTATTATGCATATTCATGCAGAGCGCGTCAAGCGGGGGGCCACTCGCCGCGGGGCAGCTCCACCTCGGTCTCGCCGCTCACCGCCCCGGCAGCATCGTAGCGTCGCTCGCGCACCAGGACGGCCCCGCCGGGCTCGAGCAGGACCACGGTCGAGCAGCGAGTGCCGTACTGCGGATGCAGCACGAAGGGCGAGGAGAGCACACGCTCCCACTCGGGAGAGAGCCCGGTCTCGGGAAGGCGTTCGTGAGCCTCCGCGGGGGTGCGATCCGCGAGCAACGCCATGAGCTCGTCCGCGCCTGGCGCGGGCGAGGCATCGAGCCAGCTCTGGAACGCCCGCCGCGCGCGCTGGAGCTTCGGCCACGGGGTGTCGAGCAAATGATTGCTGAGCCCGTAGACGCCCGGCGCCAGCGGGCGCGCGAACGGGGTCGCGCGATTCGATGCGTACCAGAGCTCGTCGTCGTCCGTGAGGAGGAGGTTGAAGCCAGAATACTCTCCCGCGGCCGGGGCCAGCGCTTCCAGGAATTCCCGAGCGCCGCCGGTCTGCGCGAGGTAGTCAGGGATCAGGCGGCCCCGGGACGGAGCCTCCGCAGCGGGCTGCTGCAGGTCGCGATAGTTCGTCACGACGCCGAAGCGGCGCGACCGATCGAGCGCGAGCCAGGTGCCGCCCGCCTGCAAGTCCCTGCCCCCGAGAATTCCCAGCGCTCGGCCGCCGAGGTTTCCCGGTGGCTCGCGCCACTCATGAAGGGGAGCGGCCGGACGCTCGTGGAACTCGTCCCGATTGGCGGCGACGACCAGGCGGTAGCGGGGATGCGCTTGCCAGGCGAGGACGAGGAGGCACACGGCTCAGGCGCGAAGCGCCGCGAGCGGCACGGGTGAGCCGGCGTCGAACCAGGCGGCGATCAGGTGGAACGAGATGGCATGCGCGGGCGGCAGGAGCGGGATGCCGGAGGCGAGCTCCTCGCGCGAGAACCATCTCACATCGTCGAGCTCGTGGCCCACGCGAATCGGCGCGTCCGCATCGGCGACCGCGTGGAATCCGAGCATCAGGGATGAGGGGAACGGCCAGGGCTGGGAGGCGTGATAGTCGACTCGCCTCACCCGTACGCCCGTCTCCTCGAGCACCTCGCGCGCCACGGCATCCTCGAGGCTCTCGCCCGGCTCGACGAAGCCGGCAATGGTCGAGTAGCGGCCCGGAGGCCAGCTCGGTTGACGCCCGAGCAGCGCCCGCTCGCCGTCGGTGACCAGCACGATGATGGCCGGCTCGATGCGCGGAAAGATCTCCTGGGCGCAGTCCGGATTGGAGCAGCGGATGACGTGTCCGGCGCGCTCGGGCCGCGTCGGGGACCCACACAGGCCGCAGAAGCGATTCCGCAGACGCCAGATCGAGAGCGCACGGGCGTAGGCGAGGAGCGCCGCCTCCTCGCGCGGCACTCGGGCCGAGAGCGGCCGCAGCTCCTGAAAGCTCGTGCCGGGGGGCAGGTCCGCAGCGCGGTCGGAGCCGAGCTCGAGGAGCAGGCACGGAACGTCCTCGAACCAGCCGAGCAGCACCATCGCGTCCGCACCGGCGGCCTCGACGATCGGGTGATTGCCCGGCAGGAACGCGATGCGAGGCTCGGCGTCTCCCGGCGCGATTCCGCGCATCAGCTGCGCGGTGCCGCAGGAGACGAGGTAGCGTGTGCGGGGGTCGGCCCGCGCGTCGGCAAGCCAGGAGGCCGCCTCGCGCTGCTCGCTCCGCCGATCGATGTACGGACCCGAGAAGAAGCTCGGAGAATCGCGCTCGAAGTCCATGGGTGGGAGCTCTCCAGCGGGCTTTCCCCACATTCTATCAGCGACGCTCGCCGGTTACTGATAGCTCATGGTGAAGGTGGCCTGCGCATGAACGCTGCCCGCGGACAACGTGGCCGGCGCGGTGCCCGCAGGGTTCGTGTCGTCGCGATAGTACTGCACGGTGAGGGTCACGCCGTTGACGCTGCTCGAGGCGCCCAGAAACCATTGATGAGTCGTGCCCGCCACGGCCGAATCGGGTCCGAACGACACCGGTCCGGCGCTGTTGAGGATTTGCAGCTTGATGCCCTGCGCCGTGGAGTTCGAGGCCAGCGTGAGGAGCGACGAGGTGTTGGTGGGCGTCGTGGCATCGGTCAAGGTGATATAGACATTCGCGCCCGACGCGCAACTCAAGCCGATGGGGAAGGGCGTACCCCCGGCGGTCGATCCGACCGAGCTCAGTGCGGTGAGCGAAACGGCCGGCAGGTTCACGCTCACTCCCGGGGTCGTCACGGTGCAGGTGATCGGTACGACTGCGCTGTTGTTCGCACTCGTCGCGAGCGTCGTGGGGATTCCCGTACTCCAGCTGCAACTGCCGGTCGGGGTGAAGGTGACGGTCACGGTCGGCAGACTCGTGAGCGAGTAGCCGGAGACCACCTGTCCGGTCACCACCATGTTCGCCTGAATGCCGGGGAGCGAGCCATTGCCGGGCGCGCTGATCGTTCCCGAGGTATAGCCTCCGTTGGTGGAAGTGATCAGGGTCTGGCTCGCGCCATTCACGACATAGAAGCTGACTCCGATCCCGCTCACGCTGGTCTGATAGATACCGCTTCCGGCGGAGATCTCCGTACCATTGACGGATGCCGTCTCAATCAAGGCGCAGGTGATCTTGCTGGCGGTGGCTGCGGCCATGGCGCTGGCGATCTGGCTACCCACCGCGGCGTCCCGGGGAACCGAGTAGGGTCCGGCGGGTGAGAATGACAGCGTCGCGGGCGAGAAACTGACGCTCTGCGCCATGGCGGGAGCGCCAGCGAGGAGCAGCAGCAGAGCGGTCACGCTCGGCGCGAACGAGCCCTCGAGCCAACCCTTCGCGCGCCTCACGATCACCGCTGCCCTATGGTGGTATTGAGAGGAACCTTGCCGCCACGCTCGGTCAACCTCGCCGGATTGCAGGTGGCGTCGATGCGCACGAACGGGCCATCGCCCTTGTGCTCCGGGGGCAGGCGGTACTGAAAGGCGCACTGCTCACCGGGCCCATCGCCCCAGCGGACCGTCAACGTGCCGACCGCCGCAATGCCGCGCAGATAGATGCGGCCATCCTGTCCGGCCAAACCCACTTCGCTGTCCTTGTCGTCGTAGACGCTGGCCCCGAAAGGAACCACCGATCCATCGGCCAGATGCGCGGTGACGAGGATAGGTCGCCCGGCCACGGTCTGGAAGCGGATCATCACCACGGAATCGAGGCGGGGAGCGACCGATTCGATCGTATTCTTGAACTCCACATCCGGGGAGACGGTGCCGTCCGGATCGATGCTGATGCTGTTGAGCCGATAGGGCAACAGGAAGGGCAGCACCGCGTAACCCGAGCTGTCGACGACCGTGCCGACGCTGTTGGTCACGCGGGCCCCTTCAGCGCCGATGGCCTCGACGACGCCGATGGTGTTGGTCATCTGATTCGACAGCGTGATGCCCCCGGGGTGAACCACCACGCCTCCGGTTGCTCCCAGGGACTGCTCCGAATATCCGGTGCCCTCGCTCACGCTGGCAGACACATCGGTGTAGACGCTGCGGTACTGGCCGCTCACCATGTAGGAATCATCCCCCGAGGCCTGGCTGGCCGAGCCGCTGTAGGTCAACTGGTTGTTCTCACCCAGGGCGCCGGTGATGACTTCCTGTGCGCTGCGGGTACTCACTCCTCCTGTCGTGTCCTGGGTGAGGTTGGTCGAGAGCATGGGAGAGTGAGGAGAATTTCCCAGGGGGACCGAGAAGCTCGCCAGAATACGGTTGTCGGGCTGCCCCGTGAGCTCGTTTTGCTCGTGGGCGACCGAGACACTATAGGTCAAGGTCGTCCCCCAGAGCCGCAGATGATTGGTGTAGCCAGTCTGGAACTGCATCGTCTTGTCCGACGAGTTCCAGTACGTGAGCAGCGAGCCCGAGAGATAGAAATTACCCCATTGACCCGGAAGGGTCTGGTTGATGTTGATCTGCCACTCGCTACGCTGGTGCTCGACGGTGTCGGGGTCGGCGCCGGCGAGCACCGCCTGCCGGGCCGCCTGTGCATCGCTGAAGGAATAGAAACCGCCGGAGGAGTAGCGGTACGTGGAGAGCGTGAGGTTGGTCTGGGAGAAGCTGAGCAGCTTGCTGTAACTGAGTCGCAGGCTCTCCCCGTTCGCGGAGAGGGTATCCGTGATGCCGGTCTTGGCGTAGGTCTCATCGACCGCCATGGCGCCGAGTCCTGTATTGACCGCGATCCCGAGCAGCCCGGCATCGTAGTGCTCTGCGCCCACCGCGCCCGTGTAAGCGGTCAGATAGTCGTTGAAGCCATGCTGCAGCGTCCCTTGAGTGAAAAGCTCCTGGCCCGTGAGGGACGGCTGCTCGACTTCCCCGGCCACGAGGGAGTAGCGCCACACCCCCGGACGCAGCAGCTGCACCAGGGATGCGTACGGCACGGTGAAGCTCTCCTTGGTGCCATCGGCCTCGTAGACCGTGACGAGCAGGTCGCCGCCGTAGCCCGTAGCATACAGATCATTGATCTCGAAGGCCCCGGGCGAGACGGTCGTTTCCAGGATGATGTTGCCGTGCTGGGTGATCACGACGCGCGCATTGGTCCGTGCAATCCCACGCACGACCGGTGCGTATTGAAGCTGCGAGTCCGGCAGCATCTGATCATCGCTCGCGAGCGACACCCCCCGGAACCCGAAGCTGTCGAAGACGGCGCCATCCGTGAAGCTGTCTCCCATCGTCAAGTCGCTGCGAATCGCCGGGATGTCGTGAAGGACGTAGGTGGCGATATCCTGGAGAGTCGTGGGGCCGTCCGAGGCGACCTCGACCGAGGATTGCTGGCGCAGGTGCCAGCTGCCGAGGTTGATCCCCTCCGTCAGGTTGGCGCTCGCATCGCTCACGGTCAAATACGAGGTCGCGGAGCGATACGCGTTCAGGTTATAGCCCAGCGTCGCCGACGTGACGCCGCTGTCCCATAGCTCCGGGCTGACATAGCCGCGGGGTCTGCGCAGCAGCGCAGCCTGGGGGATACTGATATCGAGCCGCAGCTGCGACAGGTCGAATGACACCGCCGCATCCGGAATCATCGCCTTCAGATCCACGCAGCCCCCGGACTGAATCTTTTTCAGCTCGGTACGGGCGGACGGAGACAGACGCTCGAAGTCGAGTCCCATCCGCGTGATGAGCTCGCGGTCGATGCAGGGAAGGGCCACGTCGCTCGCGGGCTGGGCGATGAAGCGAACCGACACACGGCCCACCCATTTGCCGTTGATCTGCAGATCGACCAGGTAGTCGCCGGGAAGCACCGGATTGCCGCGCGAGAAGTGGGAGACGTCAACCTGGGATCCGCCGTGCAGGAAGGCCGGATTGAATTCCACCTCGGGTCCCGTGGTATCGGCCGCCGAGGAGGGCGCCGGGGACAGCGTGAATAGCGCGAATACAAGGCCCGGGGCGGACCGGCTCAACAGCTCCGGAAAGGTGCGTCGCCCAACCCACTCGCACATTGCCACGGAGGTATCACTGGGATCACGGCACCGACGCAGAAGCCTTGCCGGTGACGTTGCCGCCGTAATCGTTGACGAACCAGTATTCCAGGGGAACGGCGCCGCTCGGTGCGGAGAGCGGTTTGGGTAGATCGAAGGTGCGGCTGGCGAAGGGGTCCACCATGTCCGCCTTCACAGTGTCCGCATGGCCGCCCACCATGGCGGTAACCTGGATCAGCGAGACGTGATACGCAGTAGGGTTGCTCGCGCTGATGGCCACGAGCTTGCCGTTCTGCAACTCGAGCTTCCACGTGAGGCGCGCCGGCGCATCCGCGGCGGTGCCCCTGAGACCCTCGGGGCGGAAGAACACCTTCATGCGGTGCTTGAAGGCGAACTCCAGCTGATTGGGCCGGTCGGTGTTGACGGGAGCACGCGGCGGTATATCGAGTACGTTGAGCCAGAAGAGCGACTCACGGTCCTGCGGCAGCGGATCGTGAGTGTAGACCAGGCGCAGGCTCTGACCCTTGGTGGGGTCGAGCCTGAACAGAGGCGGGGTCATGACGAAAGGAACTTTCGATTCACCCGGCGCTGCATGCGGATCCCCCGCATCGAGCCAGGCCTGCACGAGCGAGGGCGTACTGCCGGGATTGCGGATCTGGATGGTCACTTCGCGTCTGGCCGCCGGATAGACCACCCGGGTGCCATCGACGACGATCGCCGCCGCAGCCTCGCGCGCTCCCGTGAAGGGTGTCGAGGCGAAAAGAAGCGCCGCCAGAATGACTGGAGTCGTGCGCAATCCAAACATGTCGAGGTATCCCCTATCGTGATTCTTCTGCGAGAGACTGGGCGCGGCCGCAGCCGCGCCCAGCGAAGCTCAGTTGTAGACCAGGGAGTACGTGACGTTGGTGTTGACAGCGCCGGCCGTTGCGGCGGTGGTACCCAGAGTCGCATACCCCGCATAGAACCACTGCGTCTCGCTCGAGGCCGTGATGCTCGCAATGGTCACGGCTGCGGGCTGATTGGTGAGCGTACCAGGCTGGATTTGCGTGCCCACGACGGTGGTTCCCGAGGCGTTGTAGAGCTTTACCTCTACATTGCTGCCACCGGGCGCGGTATTGATGAGACCACCGGTCGTCTCATCGACCGTTCCGCCGGCTTCGAAGTAGACCGAAACGGTCGTCGGCGCGGTGTCCCCGCTCGGGCTGGGCGCGGCTGCGGTGCAGTCACTGATGGCGACGTTGAAGAAGGTTCCCGACCCAGTCTGTTGCGACGCCGTGGTGCTCGTGCCTGCGGTGCCGCCAAGAGATGCAGCATCCACCACCGGCAAGACCACGGTCGCATTGGCGCCGTCACCGTTGACACTGACCGTACAGGTGCTGGCCGTGACGGCACCCGTAAACGTGATCATGCCGTCCGACGCCCGACCGGCCAGCGGCAGCACCATGACTGTCGTGATGCCGGCGGCAATCATTGCTCGCTTGATCCAAGTATTCATGCGTTCCTCCCAAGGTATCTGCGGTTAGCTTGCGTTGAGACGCGTCGGTACTGTATCGACTGACTCACGATTTACTTAAGCTTGGACTCACGGCGAGCCAATCTGTGCGCCAATTCTCAATGTTCGGTTGCCCGCCGCAGCAGGGCCGGTCGGCCTCGCCGAGCCCCTGTATTGATCCGCAGCACATTTGCCCGCCTCGCTCAAAGGGCGCGGCGGAGAGAGATGAAGACGGGGCGGACGAGTGCGCAGCGACTCCGGGACTCTCTTTGCGGCGAGATACCTGCATTCATCGCGAGGCGCACTGGAGCGTGGAAGCAAGGAGTAGCAGCGAAGCGCCCCGCGTTTGAGACCACGGTGCTAGACTTCAGATCGGCGTCTCTGTGGATCGATGCTTTCGGGAGGCAGTGGTGGCAGCTTCCAGCAACGGCGGATGGCTGGCGATTGTCTTGGCGGTTGGCGCGCTGAGCGGTCCGCATACCGTATGGGCGCAAACGATTCACCTCGATCCGACCGCGCTCAAAGCGGTCGGCCATATCGACCCGCGCTTTCAGTCCTACAACGTCGAAATGGCCGAGGTGATCGGCGCACGATTTTGGAAGCCCTACACGCACATGGCGATCTCCGACCGGCCCCGGGGGGTAAATCAGGTGGGCGGCGATGACGCTTTGTTCGAGGCACGGCCGCCGGTGGATCTTGGCAACCGCCGCCTTCGCCTGTTGGCTGCGGCGCTGGGGCCAGCTTACATGCGAGTCAGCGGTACTTGGGCGAACTCAGTCTACTTTCAAAACGACGACGCGCCCACCCTGGCCAAGCCCCCGGATGGATATCAGGGTGTACTGACGCGATCGGAATGGAGAGGGGTGATCGGTTTTGCAACCGCGGTCGATGCTCGGCTCGTCACCTCCTTTGCCATCAGTCCAGGGGTGCGCAATGCCAGCGGCGAGTGGACTGCAGCCGAAGCGAAGCCACTGCTCGATTTTACGCGCTCGATCGGCGGTCGGATCTTTGCCGCCGAGCTGTTCAACGAACCGAACCTACCCAGCTTGGGTGCCGCGCCGCGGCACTATGATGCTCAGTGGTTCGCGCGTGACGAGGCCGCGTTTCGGGCCTTCATCATCGACGCTGCGCCCGACATGCGAATCGTCGGTCCTGGCGATGTCCCGGCTGCAGATCTGCCCGTGAATCTGGCCGTGCCTCTCCCGGCGGATGCCTTGCTCGCCGCTGATCCACCCCCGCATTTCGAGATCTTTTCGTACCACTTCTACGGCGCGGTATCACAGCGCTGCGCGACGCTCGTGCCAGGCGGGGCTACCAGCGCAGAGCAGACACTATCGGAGGACTGGCTCGCCCGCACGGACGTCGCGTACGAAGCTCACGAGCGGCTTCGCGATCGGTACGCGCCGCACGCGCCGATCTGGGTCACCGAAACGGCCGAAGCATCCTGCGGCGGTGATCCGTGGGCCGCGACGTTCGTCGATAGCTTCCGTTATCTGGATCAGATGGCGCGTCTTGCGAAAGACGGCGCGAGTGTGGTCTTTCACAATACTCTGGACGCCAGCGAATACGGGCTCATCGATCAGACCACACTGGAGCCACGGCCGAACTACTGGGCTGCGCTGCTGTGGCGGCGGCTCATGGGCTCGACCGTGCTCGATGCCGGACCGATACGCCCACACATTCACATCTATGCGCACTGCCTACCCGGCCGGCCGGGCGGAGTCACTGTGCTCGCGCTGAACATGAGCCACGATGTGGTCACTGTCGATATTCGTGGACCCATGGACCTTTATCTGATGACCTCTCCCTCTCTCCAGGGGCAAACCACTCTGCTCAATGGGCACAGCTTGGCGCTGGCCGCCGATGGACGCCTTCCGAGACTGACAGCCAGGCGAGTCTTGAGTGTCGCCGTCAAACTGCCGCCGACCAGCATCGGTTTCATCACGATCCCACGCGCAGGGAATGCGAGCTGTCATTGATTCACCCGCACCGGCTTGGATCGCAGGGTGCGGAGTCCGAGAACTACTTGGGCGTCGCGCTGGGCAACTTGAATACCCACAAGGTCGTACCGGCGGGCGGATCGATGATCTCAGGCGTCAGGCTTCGGGCGCTGGCATCGAATGCACCGCCGCCACCGGCGACAACCGCCACGTACTGCACACCACCGACGCTGTATGTCGCCGGTGAAGAGCTTGGCGCCGCGTTCAGGCCAATCTGCCACAACACGTTGCCGGTCGCGGCGTCGTAAGCACGGAACTGCCGGTCACGCGAGCCACTGAAGATCAGGCCACCCGCGGAGGCGAGCAGGGAGCTGGCAATCGGCGCGCGTTGACGCCGCGACCAGACGACGCGCCGAGTCTGGAGGTCGATCGCGTCGATCCGGCCGAAATTTCCGTCATTGCCCGGCTTCGGGCGATTGCGCAGCCGTATGTCCTGGCCGCCGGCGGCAATTTCGGCGGCGCTGCGCGCGGTCCAGCCGTAGTCGGCGCAGTCATTCGCCACGAGCGGTACGTAGAGGTAATCCGACGATGGATCGAACGCAGTCGTCGGCCAGCTGCGTCCGCCGGTCGCCGTGGGACAGATGAGCTCGGTGCGACCTGCCTTGGGTTCGAGCTCGGGCTTGATGTTCTTGCTGCCCGTGTTTGGGTCGATGCTGCCCACCAGGTTCTGCAAACCGGTGTCCTTGGAGAACGCATATTTTCCATCGGCACTGCGGACGGCGTCGAAGATCCCGATCTTGCCGCCGGTGACCACGAGCTTCGTCGCCTTGCCGTCGAGGGGCACGGTGACGAGCACCTGCTCGAACGCCCAGTCCAGGTCCCAGACATCGCGGTTCATGTGCTGGTAGTACCAGGCCAGCTTGCCGGTGTCCGGATTCAACGCCAGCGTCGAGTCCGTATAGAGCGCATCGTTGTTCGTCAGGCTCTTGCCTTTGCGCGGCATCAGCAGCGTTCCGACGTCGTATGTATTGCCGGTGCCGAAGTACACCAGGTTCAGCTCGGGGTCATAGCTGCCGATCGACCACACGCCCGAGCCGTAGCGCTCATTGACAGGTGCACCGTTCCAGCTGTCACCGCCCGGCTGGCCCGGATGCGCGATAGTGCCGAAGCGCCATATCTCCGCGCCGCTGCGCGCATCCAGGCCGACAATGTAGTCGCCGCCGCCGGTATTGATCGCCAGACTGACACCGACGACAACCTTGCCCCGAACCAGCAGCGGACCGCCGGAGATGTGGTAGTAGGCACCATCGAAAAGCCCTGGTTGCACGCCTTGTTCCGCGGACACCACGGCATGATCCCAGCGCAGCTCACCGCTACGCACGTCGAGTGCCACGATATGGCCATCTGCGGTCGGGGCGTACAGTCGGTCTTGGTAGATAGCCAGCCCCCGCATCCGCGCTTCCGTGCCGTTATGCAGGCTGTCGGGCAGTGAGCGGATATACCTCCACAATATGCTGCCGTCGATGGCATTGACGGCTTCGACCGTATTGCCGCTCTCGATGAACAGCACGCCATCGTGGATCAACGGCGCGGTCTCGTCCTGGCTGGGCGGTAGTGCCAGTGTCCAGGCGACCCCGAGGCTGCGAACGGTGCTCTTGTCGATCTGACGCAGTGGACTGTAGCTTTGTGTCGCGTAGGAGCCGCGCCACATCAGCCAGTCGGCGGCGGGAGGACTTCGCAGCATCGCGTCCGATACCGGTGTGAGCCTGTCGAGGAGTGTTTTTCTCGCGGCCACGACTGCGCGGTACGTCGCATCCTCATTGCCGATGAGCGCGGCTGCGGCCGGCCGCGGTGCAGTGCCGGACGGGCGCGCGCTACCGCTGTCCGCAGGTCCGAGCAGGGACGCGAGTGTTACTTTGCCTCCCGCGCCGCCGTTGGCCCGCAGCAAGTAGGCTTCGATGTCGATATAGGCTCGCGTGCCGAGACTACCGGGGCCCGCCGGCGGCATGCGCTGTACCATTGCCAACCGTAACGCCTCGGCGGACTGTGCGTGCCAGAGCTCTTTGAATGCCGGGCCCTTCATGGGCGGCCCAAACTGGCCATCGGTCAGATGAGGGCCGTGGCATGACGCGCAGCTTTCCAGATAGGCTGTCTGGCCGCGCCGCGCCTCCTGCTCGGTGAAACCGACGGGACCGCTGTCGAATAGCGTCTGTGCACCGGCGGTACCGACGACCCAGCTTGCTCCCGCCACGCACGCCAAATAAACCGGCCGGCATCGCCGTTTCAATACGCTATCCGGCATCGGTGCTCCCGCAGCGGCTCACGCGCTGTCGCGGGCACACTATGCCCCTGACTTGACGTTGTCCACAGCGGTGGCAGAGTGTTACTGAGGAAAGGTGTAAACTGCCACAGGCAGCGGACCGGACCCACCCAAGACAGCCTCGTCCCAGCACGCGCACCCGATGAGTGAGCCTGCCCCTTCTACCACGGGCGCAATGAGACCGGTGCTCGACGAGGCTAACGTGACCGACCGGGATGTTGGAATTGCAACGATGCGCCGGGTGAGCCTGCGGCTGCTCCCGTTTCTTTTCTTGCTCTACATCTTCTGTTGGTTCGACCGCAGCAACGTCAGTATCGCCGCCCTGCAAATGAATGAGGAGCTGAAGCTCAGCTCGGCGGCGTTCGGATTCGGCGCCGGCGTCTTCTACCTCGGCTACTCCCTGTTCGAGGTCCCGAGCAACCTGATACTGGCTCGCGTCGGTGCCCGTCGCTGGCTCGCCCGAATCGCGATTACGTGGGGCGCACTGGCCTGCGCGATGATGTGGGTTAGAACTCCGCAGCAGCTCTACGTCGTGCGGTTCCTTCTCGGCGTGGCGGAGGCCGGGCTGTTTCCTGGAGTCATCTATTACCTGACTCTATGGTTTCCGGCGACTCATCGGGCGCGCGCAATCGCCGGCTTCATGATTGCCATCCCGCTGTCGCAGGTATTGGGCGCCCCGCTCGGGGGCACCCTTTTGGGACTCACTGGGTTAGGGCATCTTTCGGGTTGGCAGTGGCTGTTCTTGATCGAGGGCCTGCCGTCGGTGCTGCTGGGGTTTGCCGCGCTCGGATTCCTGACGGATCGCCCCGAAGAGGCAAGATGGCTGACGAAGCCGCAGCGTGATTGGCTGTCGGAGCAAATTGAGCTAGAACGGCAGCAGTCAGTCGCGGCACCGGAGCAACCAGCCGCGGCACCGGTCTCGCCGCTTCGCGGGCTCGGGCACCCGCTGCTGTGGGTCCTGATCATTCCATGGTTCGCTTTCAATACCGTAGGCTTTGGCGCCGGCCTCTGGACACCCCTGATGGTTCGCGATGCGCTCGGCACGAGCAATATGGCCACGAGTCTCATTGTGGGGGGCATTTTTCTGCTCGCCGCGCTGGTTTTCCCCTTCGCCGGGGCGCTATCGGATCGGAGCGATGATCGCTGCGGGTTGGTGGCACTCGGCCTTGCGTTTTGTTGTGCCGGAAGCATCGGGGTCGCTCTGCTGCCACACTCGATCTATCGCGTCGCCGCTTTGGTGGTTCTCAACATCTCGAATCCGCTGGTCAACTCCTCGTTCTGGTGCCTGCCGACGAGATTTCTCAAAGGGGGCTCGGCTGCTGCCGGATTGGCGTTGATCAGCTCGATCGGCGTCTCCGGAGGCTTCTTTGGACCCAACATCGTCGGATTCCTGAAACAAGCGACCGGTAGCGATTCCGGTGCGTTCTGGGGTCTCGCCGGTCTTGCGCTCGTCGGGGCCATCGTGTGCGTTGGACTGCGCCGGCTAGCGGTGTTCAAACCGAACCGCAGAGCAATCGGAGCGGCGAGCACTCAGGTTGCGTAGCCTGCCTGGGCTCCCATTTTCCGTTCGGACGGAGTGCAGCCGCGAGGCATACTCGAGCGCGGAAGGAAGGAGCAGCAGCGAAGTCTCCCCCCGTTTGAGACCACGGTGCTAGACTTCGCGCGTCGTCTCGGCGGACCGATGCTTTGCGAACCGACCGGGAGGCCGTGTCGAGCGGGCCCGATCGCGATGCTGGATCAAGAAAGCAGGCAGACCTCGGCGGCCCGTCGAGTACTATCGAGAGAAGTCGGAGTGGCATGGACAACGAAAGCACCAAGGTAGGCGGCCCGACGCAGTTCATGCAGGTTGAGACGCCCGAGCCGCACCGAGCGCGCACCAGGGCACTCATCAAGGCGCATCCGGAGGTCCGCAAACTCATCGGAAGGAACATCTGGAGCGCGGCGCTCGGTGCCGGGATCGTCCTGGGACAATGTGGGATCGCCTTTGCGCTGGGACACGCGCCCTACTCGTATTGGCCACTCGCTCTAGCCATGGCCTGGGTGCTCGGAGCTTTCGCCAATCACGCTCTCTACGTGCTGATCCATGAGGCGACCCACGACCTCGTCTTCCGCGGCCGTTTCTTGAACAAGGCCTTTGCGATTTTCTGCGATTTACCCAATCTACTGCCCGGGGCGATCGCTTTTCGACACTATCACCGAATCCACCATTCTCACCCGGGCGTCCTTGGCGTCGACGCCGACCTTGCTAGCCCGTGGGAGGTGAGACTCGTTGGCAGACGGATGGTCTCGAAAGCCCTTTGGCTGTTCGCATTTCCTATTTTTCAGGCCCTGAGACCCCTGGCGGTCGAGACTGGCGGACTGGTCGATCCTTGGTTCGTCGCGAATATCGCCGCGAATGCGGCTTTCGTGGTTGCCGCGTGGTTCGTCGTCGGCCCGCTCGGAGTCGGCTACCTACTCGCTTCGTTCTGGTTCTCGGTAGGACTGCACCCGCTCGGCGCGCGCTGGATTCAGGAGCACTACACCCTGGACACGAAACAAGAGACGCGCAGCTATTACGGGCCCATCGATATCGTGTCGCTGAATGTCGGATATCACAACGAACACCACGATATGCCGTCCGTGCCTTGGAATCGCCTGCCGAAGGTGACCGAGGCGGCGCCAGAGCTTTACCGAGACTTGCGCTGCGTTCGTTCCCTGTCGAGACTGCTGGTCGAATTCCTGACGGACCCGCGCTACTCGCTCGCGAGCCGGATAGTCCGAGACCGTCGATAGCCGCGAACGAAGATCGAGGAGGCGGGCGGTTCGTGCGGGCTTCCCCTCGCCTGTGGAAGTCTGACCCGCTAGCCTGAGCCGGCGGCGGCGCTGCGGCGCCCGGCCAGTCCCGGGGAGCTTGCGTACCTCGGTCGGACTGGAACCGGCTGGCAGTCTTTGCCCGTTCGAGGCGATAACTCAGCGCCAGGCGAGCAATGTCCGATCGCGCGGAGGCGGGAGGCAACTGTCGGACCAGAGCTGCCTGCCGAATTTGACGCCGGAATTTCCCGACAGCGGGCATTCACATCTTGTGCGCTGCGTCAGTGCCGCGGATTCCGCGGAGCTTGCCGCGCCGGGCCAACGGCGATAACGTCGGGGAAACTCAGAAGAATCAGGCCGTCGTCACCACGCTCCACGCTTTGCAGGGGGAAAACGATGCTTCGCAACTTCCACGCATGGCACTTGCTCGTTCCATGCGCCCTTGCGCTCTCCGCCTGGGCTTTCGCAGCGGACAATCCCGAGCAGCGGGTCGATCGGATCTTCTCGGCGTACCAGGGAACGGGATCTCCCGGATGTGCCCTCGGAGTGATTCGAGACGGCAACTTCATTTACAAGAAAGGCTACGGCGCCGCGAGCCTGGAGCTCGGCGTACCGCTGACGCCCGAGTCCGTGTTCGACATGGGATCGGTCTCAAAGCAATTCACCGCAGCGAGCGTGGTGCTGGCTTCGCAGAAGGGCCTGCTATCGCTCGATGACGACGTTCACAAGTACATTCCCGAGCTGCCTGACTACGGGACACCCATTACGTTGCGACAGATGCTCAACCACACGAGCGGTCTGCGAGACATATTCCCTCTCTGGCTTCTGGCGGGCCATGCAATAACGGACGTGGTCCCCACGGCCGAGCTGCTCGACCTGGTCGTGCATCAGAAGGGACTGAATTTCAAGCCCGGAGACGAGTACCTCTACACCAATACGAATTATTTCTTGCTCGCGGAGATCATCAGGCGAGTCACCAAGAAGCCGCTGTCGACTTTCGCTACGGAGAACATCTTTCAACCGCTCGGAATGACGCACACACGCTTTTACGACAATCAGACGGATGTCGTGCCGGGCCGCGTCCCCGCATACGCGCCTGGCCCAAAGGGAACATTCCAGGTGGATTGGTCGACCAACCTCGAACCTGGGGGCCCCGGCGCCAGCGACCTGATGACGAGCGTCGATGATCTGCTGTATTGGGATCGCAACTTCTACGACGACAAACTCGGCAACGGTACCGTGGTGAAGGAGCTGCAAACCCGCGGCCTGCTCAACAGCGGCAAGCAGATCAACTATGCACTGGGACTTTTCCTGACGAAGTACCGAGGCTTGCCCGTCGTGGAACACGACGGCTCCATTGGCGGCTACAAGACCGACATTATTCGCTTTCCGCAGCAGCGCTTTACGGTGATCTCCCTTTGCAATCTGGCCAGTGCGCATCCGGAAACTCTGACCCGGCGGGTGGCGGATGTGTATCTGGAGAGCCAGCTCGCCAGCGCGCCCCATTCAGCTGGCAACGGCAGCGCGGCAACTGCGCCGAACGCCGACCCATCGTCATACGTCGGAACGTATGAAAGCACACGGCACTCCATCGATTACTTCGCCGTCAAGGACGGACAGCTAACCTGGCAGGGTCCGTTTTCTGGCCCCGTGAGGCCGGTTTCGCATGGGCGCTTCACCAGCGACGACTCTGACCTCCTCTTCGAGAAGCGGGGCACGCAGATGCAAGTCGTGATCAGCGAGGTCGACGGAACCGCGGAGGTTGCGACCCGAGTTACTCCGTCTCAGCTCAGCCAGGCCGATCTATCGAGATATGCCGGGACCTATATGAGCGCCGAGCTCGGAGCCGAGTACCAGCTGTCGGTAGAACAGGGGAAGCTTGTCTTGCACTCTGGGTGGCGTCCCGCCCTGTCGCTGAGTCCGCTGACACAGGACGAGTTCAACGGCGTAGGCACGCCGCTCACGCTGGTGTTCAGAAGAGGCAGCAGCGGAAACCTGGTTGGATTCGAGGCCTTCACCGATTCGGCCCGAGGCATCTTCTTCGCGCGACAGTAGAGAGCCTCGAAGCTCACGAAAAGCTACTCCAAACAGGTCCGTGCCTCGCACCTCCCGCGGGAATGGTCGCGACCGCTGTTGCTGGCCAAGCGGAGATGCGGCTCAGGGCGACGGGGCTGTGGGCTTGCCGTTCTCGACCGGATTTTGATCGCCCTCGCAATCGAAGGGTATGAACCGCGTGAGGTCGGGCACGCGGGTAAAGCGCAGCGTTACGGTCCAGGGATGCACGAGGCTCACGGGATCCTCGATGGTCAGCTGATCCTCGATGGAATCCTCGGCGATGCGACGCACCTTTTCGATGAAGTGCGCCTGCTCGCTGACATCTCCAACACCCCACATCGAGATCGGCCCCGCCGTGCGGGCGATCGTATCGATGACGAGCGTTTCACCGCTCCAGTGGCCAATCGAGTCACCGAGGGGGGTCGCCCACAGATCATCCTTGCCGGGATGCGGACGGCCGTCGGTGTAAACGTGACGGACCTCGCCGTGATCCATCACGAAAAGCGTCTCCTCTGGCGTCACGACCACCTGAAAGACCATCGGCTCTTCCATGATGTTGGGGAAGCTTCTGAGGTATGCAGGCGATCCCTCACCACAGCCCTTGAACGCGCTCGATTTCGCGCCCAGTGCTGCCAGCGTCGCTTGGTACCTCTGCTCCCACGCGGGGTTGTAAGGGGGGTGGCCCGCCAATTTGAAGTATTTGCGGGCAGCGCCCACGGGAGTGCCGGAGGGGTTAGCGATTGCCTTTGAGGATTCGGTTTCCCACAAACCCGTCCAGTCGGGAAGTTGCGCGAAGGCCCGAACCCTCTGCGGCGAGTTCGGCGCGGCGTAAGCGGTTGCAACCAGCAGCAGAACAACTCCGGTGCCGATTGTCCGTCTCATTGTGTGATCCCGGTGTGCGGG
>JASHYG010000277.1 GCA_030043215.1 Gammaproteobacteria bacterium | reverse complement strand
GCTCGTGCTGCTCATCGTCATCTTCGTCGGCTTTCTCAATCACTTCCGCGCGATGTACTTCGGCGAGAACCCGGTCGCCGCGGCCGCCGCCACCCGGTGGGTACGCCCGGCCGGAACGGCCTTCTGGTGCGTGCTGCCGATGTGGCTCGCGCTCATTCCGCTGCTCACGCTCGGGCTGTGGTGGCCTCATGCGTTCACGCACTATTTCGCGGCCATCACGGCCCAGCTCACCGGGAGCGGGCCATGACGCGGGATACGGACCTGGCGGCGCGCACTCCCCGTGGCACCGGCGCTCAGGTGGAGGACGTCGCTCCCACTCAACTCGAGCAGCGCTGCCGCGAGGCCGTCGCCGCCGGAGCGCGCATGCAGTTCGTCTACGCCTGGTATCCGGACACCACGCCCGCGGCGGACGGTACCCCTGCCGCCGAGCTCCGCTACGTCGTGCATGCGGCAGGGGAGCACGCGCCGCGGGTGTGGCGTTGCCGGCCGGATGGGCATCCCGTGCCGAGCCTGGCGCCGATCGCGCCGCTCATCTCGTGGCACGAGAGGGAGGTCACCGACCTCTGCGGCTTCCACTTCAAGGATCAGCCCCAGCCGAGCCCCAAGGTGCTGCTGCCGGGCGCGAAGGCCCCGCGTCCGCCGCTCCTGCCGGGGCCGGCCGCTCCGCTCACCTATGTGCGAAAGCCCTACGTCCTTCCGGAGATCGGGGGCGCGGCACCTGACGTGCAGCTGCTGCCTTTCGGCCCTGTCCGCGCCGGCGTGGTCGAATCCGCCCACTTCTCGTTCTTCTACATCGGCGAGGGGATCCTGCACTACCACCCCCAGCTCTTCTTCAAGCATCGCGGGATGGAGAAGCGCTTCGAGGGGCGGACCCCCGTCCTCGGCACGGTGCTCGCCGAGAGAGTGTCGGGCGTCGGCAGCGTCGCGCACGCGCTCGCCTACTGCCAGGCGCTCGAGGCCGCCGCGCAATGCGAGGTGCCCGAGCGCGCCGCGTGGCTCAGAGCCCTGCTCGCCGAGCTCGAGCGGCTCTACAACCACTTGCACTACTTGGGCCACCTCTGCCACACCACGACGCTCAAGGTCGGGGACGCCGAAGGCCATTACCTCGAGGAGCTCGCCAAGCAGATCAACTGCCGCGCGACCGGCAGCCGCTTCCTGCGCAGCCTGATCTCACCGGGCGGCCTCAGGCGGGAGCCCAGGCTCGAGACCATCGCCGAGCCGCTCGCGAGGCTGCGGGAGGAGTTCGACGGTTATGCCGCCATGCTCGAGACCAGCACGACACACCTCGACCGCCTGATCACGACCGGGGTGCTGGGCAAGCAACTCGCTTTCGATCAAGGAGCGACCGGGCCGATCGAGCGCGCGTCGGGCGTTGACCGCGACCCACGGCGCGATCAGCCCTACGGAGCGTATGGCAAGCTGCCCTTGCGGGTCGCCGTGCGCGACGGATGCGACGCGCGCGCACGCCAGCAGATCCGCATCGCGGAGATCGCGAACAGCATCGAGCTCATCCAGTCCGTGCTCGACGGGCTTCCGGAGGGGCCGAGCCGCATCGATTGCCGGCCGCCCGCCGGCAGCGAGGGCCTCGGTTGGGCCGAGTCGCCGCGCGGGTCCGTGTACTACGCCGTGCACCTCGATGCGCAGGGAAGGCTCGCGCGGGTGAAGGTGAGATCCCCGAGCTTCTCCAACTGGCGCGTGTTCGCGCACACGGTCCACGGCACCAACATGATGGACTACGCCATCAACGAGGCGAGCTTCGGCCTCACCATCGCGGGGTGCGACCGGTGAAGAAGACCATTCCGCTCTGGACGCTCTACGGCTTGAGGCAGGGCAAGGCCACGGTGCCCTGGCCGGCGGGAGACCGCGACAGCCAGGAGGGCTTCCTCGGCATGCCGCGCTTCGACCCGCAGAAGTGCCAGGAGGGCTGCCGCGACTGCGTCGATGCCTGCCTGCCCGGCGCCATCACGCTCCAAGGCGCGGGCGAGGCGCGCCTCAACGTCGACTACGGCCGGTGCGTCGTCTGCCAGATGTGCGTCGAGGCCTGCCCCACGGGGGCCTTCACGGCGTCGGGCGACTGGGCGTTCGGCGTGCGGCAGCGGGAGGATCTCGTCTGGTCGCGCGCCGCCGCGTCCGACGACGGCGCGGCGCTCCAGCGCGAGATCCGCCGCGTCTTCGGCCGCAGCCTCCATATCCGCCACGTCGATGCGGGCTCCTGCAACGGCTGCGAGTCGGAGCTGCAGGCGCTCGGCAATCCGCTCTACAACCTGCACCGCCTCGGGATCTTCTTCACGCCCTCGCCCCGCTTCGCCGACCTGCTGCTCGTCACCGGGCCGGTGACCTACGCCTTGCGCGAGCCTCTCCACGCAGCGTACGAGGCCATGCCGGAGCCGCGCTTCGTCATGGCGGTCGGCACGTGCGCAGTCTCGGGTGGGACGAACGGCGGGGGCTACTCCTGCGGCAACGGGCTCGAAGGGGAGCTGCCGGTGGATATCTACTTGCCCGGCTGCCCGCCGAATCCGGCGGCGATCATTCACGCGCTGCTGATGCTCGTCCGACGGATGCCGCAGCGCGTGCAGGGTGGCCGGATGACGGAAGGGGCCGACCGTGCCTGAGCTCCTCGTCGCGGCCTTCTGGCTCTGGGTCGCCGCACTCGCGCTCGCCCTCGCGGGTGCCGTCCAGGTGTCCCGATGGGCGGCTGCGCTCGGCGCGGCGGCCGGGATCTGGGGAGCCCTCGCAGCGCTTCCGCAGGGAGGCGGCGAGCTCACGCTGCCGATCGCCCTCGCGGATCAAGCCGTGCGGCTGCACTACTCACCCGAGGCGCTGTGGCTGATGGCGTTCGGCCTCATCCCCGCCGGGCTCGCCGCTGCGCTGTGCACGCCCATGCGCGCGCGCCGGCGCGGATGGCTGGTGGGCGTCGCCCTATCGCTGCTCGGCGCGCTCGGCGTCTTCGGCCTGCAGGATGGCTACTCGTTCCTCATCGCCTGGGAGCTCATGAGCCTCGGGGGCGCGGTGATGCTCGTTTCAGAGCACACCTCCCTCGACACCGGCCGCTCCGCGCTCTACATGCTGGCGCTGCTCGAGGTGGGCGCTGTCGCGATCCTGCTCGCCCTGCTCCTGCTCGGTCAGGGCGCGGGCGGCAGCCTCGGCTTCGGCGGATTCGGCGCGGGCGCGGCGACCCTGTCGAGCGGCATGCGCGGATTCATCGGCGTGCTCGTCCTCATTGGCTTCGGCGCGAAGCTCGGGCTGCTCCCGTTCTACGAGTGGTTCCCGCGCGCCTATGCGAGCGGCAGCGGCGCCTCCGGAGCGCTCATGTCCGGCGTCGTGCTCAACGCGGCGTTCTTCGCGCTGTCACGCAGCCTGGTCGACTGGCTGCCGGCGCGTGCGCCGGGACTGCTGGGCCTCGGCGTCCTCGTCACCGTGGTCGGCGTGCTCTCGTCGATCCTCGCCGTGCTCTACGCCTTCCAGCAGGACGACTGGCGGCGGCTGCTGTCGTACTCCTCGGCGGAGAATGCGGCGATTGCCGTCACGGTCCTCGGAGCGAGCCTCATCTTCCGCGGGGACGGGCAAAGCAACCTCGCGGGTCTCGCGTGGACCGTCGCCGTGCTGCACCTCTCGGGACACGCGCTCGCGAAGGGCGGTATGTTCCTATCGGCCGACGGCGTCTACGCGGCGGGGGGCAGCTACCGCCTCGCCCAGCACGGCTGGCTGCGGACGACGAGCTTCATCTTCGGCCTCGGCGCCCTGTTCGCCGCGATGAGCCTCGCCGCCATGCCGCCGCAGATCGGGTTCGCGACCGAGTGGTTCACCTTCCAGACCGTCTTCCAGGGCTTTCACCTCTCCTCGCTCGGCGGCCGCTTGACGCTCTCGCTCGCGGGCGCCGGGCTCGCCATCACCGCAGCCGTGGCGCTCGCAACGTTCATCAAGGCATTCGGCATCGGCCTGCTGGGGGACGGGCACGGGCCGCGCTCCGCGCGTGTCGGTCC
>JASHYG010000276.1 GCA_030043215.1 Gammaproteobacteria bacterium | reverse complement strand
GGCTTGCAAGTCGCGCAGCTCGCCGGCGTGCCCCGGGAGGTGATCGCTCAGGCCCGAGAATACCTCGCGGCGCTCGAGGCCGAGCGGGACGGGCGGCGGATCCGTGGCGCCCAGACCGAGCTGCCCCTGATCACGCCTGCGCCCGCTTCTCGCGACGCCTCCGCCTCACGCGCCGCGCCCGACCGGCCCGACCCGCTCGATGCGCTCGATGCGCTGCGCGCCGCGGTCGAGGCGCTCAATCCGGACGAGCTCTCACCGAAGGCCGCGCTGGAAGCCCTCTACGAGCTGCGGAGGCTGCTCGACCGCGGGGGCTCGGGACGCGACAGCGCGAAGTAGCCGTTGCGCAGGAAAGCGCCCGTCTCCCGCGCGACGCGCGCGGAGAGCAGCATGCCCATGTGGCTCACGGGCAGCGTGATGTGGTCCGTCGCGCCGGGGAGCCGTGTCTCTCTCACGGCGATGGTGCCGTCGTTCGCCTCGCCGAAGCCCGCGAAGAACCGGCCGAGCCCGATCGGGCGCGCGCCGGCGATGATGCCGAGCGGGCGCGCAACGCTCCAGCGCCGCTCGCGCTGGACGAGCAGCTCCTCCGCCACGCACCGTCCCAGCATCGAGGCCGCCCACTCGAGCCGCGCTGCACACTCCGCGGCGCGGCAGGCGACGGCGGGTGTCCCGAGGAACACCGCCCGTCCCGCAGGCTGCTCGGGAAAGCGCTCCAGCAGCCGATAGATCACGAGACCGCCGAGACTGTGGCCCACGAGATGCAGCACTTTTGGATGAAGCTCCGCGATGAGCCGCTGCAGCGCCGCGGTCACCTCGGCCATCGAGCTCGACACCGTCGGGTAGCGGAACGTCGTCACGTCGTACCCGAACTCGCGCGTGAGGCGGCTTCGCAGCAGCAACGCCTCGTGACCGCTCAGCCACAGGCCGTGAACGAAGACGACCGTCTCGCGCACCGGCCTACTGGGCCGCCGGCGGCGGCCGCACGCGAATGTGCAGCTCGCGCAACTGCGCTTCGGAGGCCTCGGTCGGCGCATCGGTGAGCGGATCGGCGGCGGTCTGAGTCTTCGGAAACGCGATGACGTCGCGAATGTTGTCGGTGCCGCCCATCAACATCACCAGACGATCCAGTCCGAAGGCGATGCCGCCGTGCGGAGGCGCGCCGTATCGAAGCGCATCGAGCAGATGGCCGAACTTCGCGCGCGCCTGCGACGCATCGATGCCGAGCAGCTCGAACACCGCGGCCTGCATCTCCTCGCGGTGAATACGCACCGAGCCGCCTCCGACCTCCGAGCCGTTGAGGGCGAGGTCGTAGGCGTTGGCGAGCGCACCGGCGGGATCGGCGCGCAGCGCCTGCGGATCCGCGTTCTTGGGCGACGTGAAGGGATGATGCATCGCCATCCAGCGCCGCTCGGCCTCGTCCCACTCGAACATTGGGAAGTCCACGATCCACACCGGCCGCCAGCCCGGCTCGACGCGCCCGAGATCGTTGCCGATGCGCAAGCGCAGCGCGCCTATCGAGTCGTTGACGATCTTGGCGGGGCCGGCACCGAAGAAGATCACGTCCCCGTCCGCGGCGCCCGTGCGCTCGAGGATGCCGCTCAGCGCCGCATCGCTCAGGAACTTGATGATCGGCGACTGCAGCCCGTCGCGGCCGCCCACGCGCTGGTTGACCTTGATATAGGCCAGCCCCTTGGCGCCGTAGCGGGCGACGAAGGCCGTGTAGTCGTCGATCTCCTTGCGCGAGAGTGTGCCACCGCCGGGCACGCGAAGCGCCGCAACGCGGCCGTGCGGATCGGCCGCCGGAGCGGCGAACACCTTGAAGTCGCAGCCGCGCACCAGGTCGGCCACGTCGACGAGCTCGAGCGAGATGCGCAGGTCGGGCTTGTCCGAGCCGTAGCGGCGCATGGCCTCGCCGTAGCTCATGCGCGGGAAGGGCTCCGGCAGCATCACCCCGAGCACCTCGTGGAACAGCTCGCGCACCAGCCCCTCCATGAGCCCGAGGATCTGCTCCTGCGAGAGGAACGAGGTCTCGATGTCGAGCTGCGTGAATTCGGGCTGGCGGTCGGCGCGCAGATCCTCGTCGCGGAAGCAGCGCACGATCTGGTAGTAGCGGTCGAGGCCCGCGACCATCAGCAGCTGCTTGTAGATCTGCGGGGACTGCGGCAGCGCGAAGAATTTACCGGGGTGAGTGCGGCTCGGCACCAGGTAGTCACGCGCCCCCTCGGGGGTGGTCTTGCCGAGAACCGGCGTCTCCACGTCGATGAAGCCGTGCGCATCCAGATAGGTCCGCATGGCGCGAGTGACCCGATGGCGCAAGCGCAGTCGCTCGCTCATCACCTCGCGGCGCAGGTCGAGATAGCGGTACTTGAGCCGCACTTCCTCCCCCACCTGCTCATCGAGCTGGAAGGGCAGCGGCTCGGACCGGTTGAGGACCTCGAGCGTGTGCGCGAGCAGCTCGACGCGCCCGGAAGCGAGATTGGCGTTGACCGTGCCGGCCGGACGGCTGCGGACGCGGCCCGTGACGCTCACCACGAACTCGTTGCGGAGCCGCTCGGCCTCCTTGAAGACCTCGGCCCGGTCCGGATCGAAGACGACCTGCAGCAGCCCCTCGCGATCGCGCAGATCGACGAAGATCACGCCCCCGTGGTCACGCCGCCGATGGACCCAGCCCGCGACCGTGACCTCGCGGCCGATCAGTGTATCGTCAACGTTGCCGCAGTAATGAGTACGCATGTCCGACCCAGCCTCCACGAGGCTCCCGCCTCGGACTTGACCGCCCCTAGCGGGGATACGGCGGCGTCACGACGCCGCAGGTGACGATCATCTTCATCGCCGCATCGACGCTCATGTCGAGTGCGATGAGCTGCGAGCGCGGCACGAGGATGATGAACCCCGCGGTGGGGTTCGGCGCCGGCGAGATGAAGACGCACACCAGCTTCTCGCCGGTCTTGGCGCTCACCTCCGGCGCATCCTCGGCCGTCACGAAGCCGATGCTCCAGATTCCGGGCCGGGGATACTCTACCGCGACGACCTGGTGGAACGAATGCGTCGAGGTGAGCACGCTCTCCGCAAAGGTCTTCACGCCACCGTACACGGAGCGCACGAGCGGAATCCTGTGCAGCAGCTCCTCCCAGTACCCGACCAGCTGGCGTCCGACCAGGTTCGTGACCGCAAGCCCGGTGAGCAGCACGACCACGAATGCGAACACGACGCCGAGCCCGGGGATCGAGACGCCGAGCAGCGCCTCGGGGCGCAGGTGCTCGGGCAGCAGCACGAGCGTCCGATCCATCACATCGACGATAAATGTCACCACCCAGATCGTGGCGAGAACCGGTAGCCACACGAGGATGCCAGCGATGAGATAGCGCCGCAGGCCCCAGCTCCGCTTGGGCGAGGACACACGCTGCGGCCCGCCCCGATCGCTCGGCGGCACCGCGATGGGATCGGTCACCTTCGCGCCTTGCGCGTCGGACGGCCTCTCGTCCGTGCGCTCGCGCGCGGGCTTCTCGCCTTGGCGGGACGCTGCGGCGCGGCCGTCTTGCGGGAGAGGGCGCCGCTCTTGCGCGCGGGGGTCTCGGGAGCTGCCGCCTTCGGCTCGCCGGCCTTCCCCTCCGCAGGCTTCGGCTTGGTCTCTCCGGCCTCCGCGGGCTTCGCCTCCTTCGCCTCGCTCTTGTCTGCCGCCTCGCTCTTCTCTCCTTGCGCGAGGTTGCGCTTCGACTCCTTGTCCGACTTGAAGTCCGTCTCGTACCACCCGCCCCCCTTCAACCGGAAGTTCGGCGCCGAGACCAGCTTCTTGAGGGTGCTCTTGCCGCAGGAGGGACACTTCCTGAGCGGCGGATCGGTGATCCTCTGCATCACCTCGCTGTAGAACTTGCAGCTCGAGCATTCGTATTCGTAGAACGGCATGGCGGATCGTCGAGTTGTTTGGTTGTCCCCGACCGCAAATTATAGCGGGTCCGGACCTCTCAGGCGGCCTTTTCCACCGCCTTGCGGAACGTGAGGTGCCCGTCACGGACGGTGGCCTTCACGATGTCCCCGGGGGCGAAGTCGCCCTTGAGGATGTGCTGGGCGAGCGCGTTCTCGATCTGCTGCTGGATCACCCGCTTGAGCGGCCGCGCGCCGTAGACCGGGTCGAACCCTGCCTCGCCGATCCGGTCGCGCGCCTTGTCGTCGAGCACGAGATCCATGCCGCGCTCGGCGAGGCGCTTGCGCAGGTACGCGAGCTGGATGTCGACGATCCTGCGGATCTGCTCGGTCCCGAGCGGATGGAACACGACGATGTCGTCGATCCGGTTGATGAACTCCGGCCGGAAGCTCTGCTGCACGATCTCCATCACCGCGGCGCGCATCCGCGAGTAGTTCTGGGCGCCCGAGTACTCCTGGATCACGTTCGAGCCGAGATTCGAGGTCATGATGATGACCGTGTTGCGAAAGTCGACCGTGCGCCCCTGCCCGTCCGTGAGGCGCCCGTCGTCGAGCACCTGCAGCAGGACGTTGAACACGTCCGGGTGAGCCTTCTCCACCTCGTCGAGCAGCACGACCGAGTAGGGCCGGCGGCGGACCGCCTCCGTGAGATAGCCGCCCTCCTCGTAGCCGACGTAGCCCGGGGGCGCCCCGATGAGGCGCGCCACGGAGTGCTTCTCCATGAACTCCGACATGTCGATGCGGATCAGCGCGTCCTCGGTGTCGAAGAGAAAGCTGGCGAGCGCCTTGCAGAGCTCGGTCTTGCCGACCCCGGTCGGCCCGAGGAACAGGAACGAGCCGTTCGGACGGCGCGGATCGGAGAGGCCCGCGCGCGAGCGCCGGATCGCATCCGAGACGATGCGCACGGCCTCGTCCTGGCCCACCACGCGTTTCTCGAGCTCACCCTCCATCCTGAGCAGCTTCTCCTTCTC
>JASHYG010000275.1 GCA_030043215.1 Gammaproteobacteria bacterium | reverse complement strand
GGACGGCTACTTGAAGGTGGTCACCACGCAGCTGCGTCCGGGGTATCTGCGCAAGAACGGCATCCCCTACGGGCCGCAGACGAGCGTTCTCGAGTACTTCGACAGCTTCAAGGAGCCGAACGGCGACCGCTGGCTCGTGGTCACGACGATCGTGACCGATCCGGAGTACCTGAACCAGCCCTTCATTACGAGCTCGCATTTCAAGCACCTCTCCGGCCCTTCCGGCTGGCATCCAACCCCGTGTGAGGCGCAATGAGCCTGCTCGCGTGGCTGCACGACACCGCCTTCAGCGAGATGATGCGCGATTCGACGTGGGCCGAGCCCATCGTCGAGACCATCCACGTCCTCACGCTCACCGTCTTTCTCGGCTTTGTGCTCCTGCTCGACTTGCGGCTCCTCGACCTCGCGATGCCCCGGCGGCGCATCTCCGTCCTCTTCGAGCAGTTGAATCCAGGGCTGTTCGGGGGCTTCGCCGTGATGGTCGTGACCGGCGTGCTGCTGTTCTCGGCCGATCCCATCGCCTTCTACAGCACGCTGTTCTTCAAGCTGAAGATGATCATGCTGCTGCTCGCCGGCCTCAACGTCCTCGTCTTCAACTTCACGCTGGGGCGCCGGCTCGCCGACTGGGATCTCGATCCGCGGACACCCTGGGGCGCGAAGGCGGCGGGAATCGTGTCGCTCGTGCTGTGGGTCGGGATCGTCGCCGCGGGGCGCGGCATCGCTTACGCGCTGCCACCGCCGTGAGGGAGACGGCCCGATTGAGGGAGACGGCCCGATGAGGTGGCTCGCCGCCGAGCTGCTCGCCTTCTGCCGCTGGTGCAACGGCTCCTTCTTCGGCCATGGCATCCGCGATTCGGTGTGGCTGTTCCCCTTCGTCGAGATCTTCCACCTGCTCGCGCTCGGTCTGCTCGGCGGCACGGTCGTGATCCTGAACCTGAGCCTCCTCGGGTTCCGGTTCCGCGGCGAGCCGGTCGCGGCAGTAGCCCGCGACGTCCGTCCCTGGATGATCGGCAGCATCGTCGTGATGCTCGTCTCCGGCTTTCTGCTGTTCTCGACCGAGGCCGTGAAGATGTACGGCAGTCCCGCCTTTCAGCTCAAGATGCTCTTCTTGCTCCTCGCGATCCTCTTCACGTTCACCGTGCACCGCAAGGTGACCATGCTCGAGGAGGGGCATATCGCCCCCCTGTGGCGCAAGCTCGCGGCCGTGGTGTGTATCGCGCTGTGGGCCGCGGTCGCGCTCGGCGGTCGCGCCATTGGCTACGTCAACTCGAGCGGGGCGTCGTGAGGCCGGCCGGCACGGACGGCGGGCGCGACCTCACCGGTTTGCGGCCACCAGCACCGGCTGGCTCCGATACATCGTCGGGAGGAGCCTGTGCAGACTCTCGAGCTTCGGGATGTCGTTATAGACGATGTAGGGATCATCCGGATTGTGGACCAGGAAGTCCTGGTGGTAACCCTCGGCGCGATAGAAACCCTGCAACGGATCGACGCGCGTGACGATCGGGCCGGAGAACACTCGGGCCCGGTCGAGCTGCGCGATGTAGGCGAGCGCGATCTGCCGCTGGTTGGCATTCGCGTACCAGATTTCCGAGCGATACTGCGTGCCCACGTCGGGCCCTTGCCGATTCAGCTCGGTCGGGTCGAGTGCTGCGGAGAAGAAGACGCGCAGGATCTGCCCATAGGAGATCTCGCGGGGATCGAAGGTGATCTGCACCGACTCAGCATGGCCCGTCCTCCCGGTGCTCACTATCTCGTACTGGGCGGTGCTCGCCTGGCCGCCGGAATAGCCGGCCCAGACGCGCTCGACGCCCCTCACGTGCTCGAAGACCGCTTGCACGCCCCAGAAGCAGCCTCCGGACAGCACGGCTGTTTGAGCCGGCCCGGCCGCCCTGGGATTGTCGAGCGCCGGGGCAGGTACCGGGGCGTTGAGCTGCGCCGCCCGCGCCGGGCGCAAGCCCCAGAGACTCGCGGCGGCGATTCCAGCCAGAAGCACGCACCAGGCCGCCTGGGGTGAGCGCCAGGAAGTGAATGCCGGACGTCTCCTCGTCATGCGTGTCTCCTCCGCCTCGAGTGCGAGATCCGCTTAAGTCTACGGCCGACCCGTTCGGTCAGCCAAATGTGAACGAGAACGCTTGCACGCCCGGGTCCAGGAACTCGATGGTGAACGTGTGGTCCCGAACTCCCTGCTTCTGGCGGATGAGCTGGTAGAGGCGCACCTGGCGCACCGCTCCTTCGCCCTGGGCGTCGGTATCCACGCCGTGGTCCTCTCCGGGCGGCGCACCGTCGAGCAACACCCTGAACCGGATGGGCTTCCCGTCGGCCGCGGGGCCGAGGACGAGATGCAGGTCGCGGGCATGGAAGCGGAAGACGATGCGGCCCGGAGCCTGGTCGAGCACGGCCTTCTCGCTCTGCACGGTCCAGCGGCCGGCGAGGCCCCACTGATTGAGCGCGAGCGTCGCGGGCACACTGTAAGTCGCTGATTGGTCCTTCGCAGTGGCTTGTGGCGATGCGAAGCTCTCGGCCTTCTCGTAACCGATGTAGGTCTCCGGAGAGTGGATCTCATCGATATCCGCCGCCGCTTCGGCGCCCGTGCCCTGGTCCGCAACGTATCCGCCCGGCACATTCTGATTGCCCGCGTCCGCGAGCAGCTGCTGGATCAGGTGCTCGGATGCGTCGTAGTCGCCCTCGCCGAACTCGTGTCCGCGAATGTGCCCCGTGGAATCGATGAAGTAGTCCGCCGGCCAGTAATTGTTCTGAAACGCCTCCCAGATCGCATAGTCGCTGTCCACCGCGACGGGATAGGTGATGTCGAGGCGCCGCACGGCGCTGCGGACGTTGTCGAGGCTCTTCTCGAAAGCGAACTCCGGCGTGTGCACGCCGATCACGACCAGGCCGTGGTCCTTGTACTTCTGCGCCCAGGCGCGCACGTACGGGAGCGACCGCAGGCAGTTGATGCACGAGTACGTCCAGAAATCGACCAGCACGACTTTGCCGCGCAAGCCCTCCGTCGTGAGCGGCGGGCTGTTGATCCAGGCGACCGCGCCGGT
>JASHYG010000026.1 GCA_030043215.1 Gammaproteobacteria bacterium | reverse complement strand
ATGCCGGCCTCGGTGTCCTCCGAATCGTTGAGCACGCCGCCCCGGCTCGCGATCCCTCCGTAGGCCACCCACTCGACGCCCCGGGTCGGGACGGTGAGGTCATCACGGGTGTCGTAGATGATGGACAGGCGGTTCAGCACCTCCCGGTTGGTGCCGAGGCCCCGAACATTGGGAAAGAGCACCTGGATCGACGGGATGTCCGAGAGCGTACCCGGCAGGACGTCCACGACCCGCACGCGCCCGGTGTACTGCAGCTGCCAGGCATGATTCAGGTTCAGGCCGACCTGCGTCTGAAATAGCGCCTGCTCGTCGGTGTAGTTCGTCTGCTTGAACTCCGGCGAGTCGTTCCCGATGCCGAAGAACCGCGGGGTGCCGTCGCGATCGAAGACCAGGCTGTTCGTGAACGACCAGCGCCCCCCGCGCAGCAGTCCTCGCTGGTACTGTGCATTGAACCCGCGCTCGACGCGCTGCTTGACTTCCCCGACGACCGACCACTGCTCGTCGGCCGAGTCATACGAATACACCCGTCCGTGGACGCCCCAGCCGAAGTAAGGGTTGTAGATCAGGTCGGGCGCGATGATGCGGCGGATCTCTCCGTTCTCATCCGTCTCGAGCCACGTTGGAATGAGCCCGAGCGTCGTGCCGCTATCCGGATCGACGGCGACCTCCGGCACCGGAATGAACGGCGCGGTCGCCGGGTTGAACCATCTCGCGATACCCGAGGGCGAGGAGGGAGTTCCGGTGCTCGGAGCCGGCGCGGGTGCCGGCAGCTGCGTCTGCGGCACCTCCGGAACTTGGACCGGTGCCTGCGCCGCCGCGCCGCCGGCGCGCAGGAGCGAAGAAGCCGCCGCGAAAGCCACCACGAGCGCGACCGCCGTGGGGGACCCTCCAGCGGTGCATCCCGCACGCGCCCCGTCCCGAAGCGCATCGCTCATCGGAGGGCTTGCGCGACGCATTCCAGCAGCCGGTCGATATCCGCCGAGGTGAGGTGGCCCATCGTCGAGATGCGAAAGAGTGTCCTCGACAGCTCGCCCTGCCCTGCGTAGATCACGAAGCCATTCGCCTTGAGGGCGTCGTGCAGGGCCGCATAGGCCATGCCCGGCGGGAGCCGGTATGAGCGCAGGACCACGGACGATTGCTCGGGGGGCACCACCGTTCCGATGCCGAGCGCCGCCAGGCCGGCACGAGCCTGCTCGGCGAGCGCCGCGTAGCGCTGGTGGCGGGCGGATCGGCCGCCCTCGTCGGCGAACTCGCGCAGCGCCTCGACCAGCGCGTAGTACGCCTGCACGGCCGGGGTGAACGGCGTGTCGCGCGCGTCTTGCAAGCGCGCGAGCCGGCCGAGGTCGAGATAGTAGGCACGGCTCGCCGCCTGCGCGAGAGCGCTGCGCCGCGCGATCACGAAGGAGACGCCCGGCACGCCGTGCAGGCACTTGTTCGCCGTGGCGGCCACGGCCGAGAGGCTCGCATCGCCGAAGTCGATGGCCTCCGCGCCAAAGCTGCTGACGCCATCGGCGAGCAGACTCACGCCACGCTCGCGGCACAACTCGCCGATCCGCGGCAGGTCGTTGAGCCGGCCCGTGGTCGTCTCGTGATGCACCGCCGCGACATGCGTGAAGCGCGCCCCCGGCGGTGCGCTGTCGAGCCGTGCGGCGACGGTCTCGAGGTCCAGCGCGCCCGTCCACGCGCTGCGCACGCGCTCGTGCGCGATGCGGTACCGCTCGCAAATCTGCGCGATCCGCTCCCCGTACACGCCGTTCTCGACGGTGAGCAGACGGCCCGCATCGGGCACCAGGGACGCCACCATGCTCTCCACCGCGGCCGTGCCGGAGCCCGTGATCAACACCGCGCTCCACTCGGCGGGATCGATCGCGTACGTGGCGAGCAGCCGCTCGCGCGCCTCGTCCTGCAGGTCGAAGAACTCGCTCTCCCGGTGACACAGGTCCGGTTGCAGCAGGCTCCGCCGCACCCGCTCGGTGAGGGACACGGGCCCAGGGTTGAGGAGCAGCATCAGCGGGCTCCGAAGTGCCCCATCAGGCGCCTGGCCACATCGGCCGGGGCAATGGAAGGGCGTGGCAGATCGTGCGGCGTTCCGGGGCGTATCAGCAGGCGAGCGAAGCGCGGGCCGTCGAGCGGCGGAGCATCGAGCCAGGCGGCGAGCGGCCCGAGGTCGTCCGTCTCGAGGGCGGAGGCATAACCGCAAGCCGTGGCAATGTCCGCGAACGACGTATTCGGTGAGACGGTCGCCTGCCCACCCGTCGAGTCGTGAACGCCGTTGTCCAGCAGGAGATGCCGCAGATTCGGCGGCCCGTAGGCGCCGACGGTCGCGAAGGCGCCGAGCCGCATGAGCGCCGCCCCATCGCCGTCGAGCGCGAGCACACGCAAGTCCGGCCGCGCCAGGGCAAGTCCCAGCGCAAGAGGCACCACGCATCCGAGCGATCCGACCATGTAGAGCTGGTTCGGCCGATCCTCGAGAGCATAGAGCTCGCGGCCGCAATATCCGGTCGATGCCAGCACCGCGGTCGATCCGCTCGGCGTATGGGCCACGACCTCCCGGAGAGCCTCCTGCCTGGAGAGCCTCGCCTCGGGAGCCCTGCGGTGCGCCGGCAGCGCGGCTTGCGGCGATGACGACGCGCGCCCCCGAGCTCCCGCGCCGGCCGCTTCCCGCTCGAGGGGGTACGCGGCCACACTGCCCTTCTGCATCACCAGGGCATACGGGCGGCCGGTCTCGTCCATGTGCGCCGTCGCCCGATCCAGCGCCGGGCCGATGGCACCGGCCTCGGTCGGGAACAGCTCCCACGGAATCTCCATGGTGTCGAGCATCGCGGGGGTGATCGGCCCCATCAAGGCATGCTGCGGCTCGTCGGCGACGCCGGGCTGTCCTCGCCAGGTGACGATCAACAGCTGCGGCAAGCGGAAGGTCCAGGTGAGCGAGGTCAACGGGCTCACCGCGTTGCCGAGACCGGAGTTCTGCATCATCGCGACACCGCGGCGGCGCGATCCCGGAGTGTCCCCCAGTGCGACACCCGCGATCAGCGCGACGGCGTCCCCTTCGTTCGCCATGGACAGGTAGCGGAGCGAGGAGTCCTGCAGAACGTAATTGATGAACGGCGTGAGATAAGAGCAGGGAACGCCCGCGTACCACTCGAAGCCTCGCGCGCGCGCGGCCTCGACGAACTGACGCGCCTCAATCACCCGTCTCGTCCGTGCCTGGCCCCCCGCCGAGCGGCGTCTGGGCGTGTGCGAAATCCGTCGCACGGCGGAAGTCCTCCAGATCGTTGACTCCGCGCCAGTGGCCGTGCACGTAGAGCACCTCGATCCTCTCTCCACCCGCGATCAGTGCGTTGAGCAGCTGCGGGACATCGAGCGTGTCGAAATCGGGCCGCGCGCGCAGCTCGCCGAGCAGGGCCTTCAAGCGCGCGAGCCCCGTGCGGCTCACGC